>JBCCVR010000111.1:0-24721 GCA_039194995.1 Cyanobacteria bacterium P01_E01_bin.42
TCTCAAGATTGAAAGATTTAGAAATCTCAACTCGAAGGATCTAGAGACTTCAATCTTGGCAAACTCGCCCAAAAATTGACGGGCTTGCCCTATCGGAATTCTTAGCCTTAAACAATAGCTAAATTTCCCCTCAAACTCGAAAAAATTTTAACCTTTCTGTTGTTTCGCAACCTAAAAATCGAGAATGCTTGGCGAATTATTTTTCCACTTTAATCGCGGTCGATACCGCATTTTGCACCTGACTTGGTTTGCCTTTTTCCTGTCGTTTGTGGTGTGGTTTAACTTTGCTCCCCTCGCTACGTCAGTCAAAGCCGATTTTGGCTTAGAAGTCGGTCAAGTTCGTACCATTGCGATTTGCAATGTTGCCCTCACCGTTCCCGCCCGGGTCATTATCGGGATGTTATTGGATAAATACGGGCCGCGCATCACCTATTCTCTGCTGCTGATGTATGCAGCAATTCCCTGTATCACCTTTGCACTGGCGCAAAACTTTAGCCAATTGGTGATTAGCCGCTTGGCTTTGGGGATTGTCGGTGCGGGCTTCGTCATCGGCATTCGCATGGTCGCCGAGTGGTTTCCCCCCAAAGAAATTGGGCTGGCAGAGGGAATTTATGGCGGCTGGGGGAACTTCGGTTCTGCGGCGGCTGCTTTTACGCTGCCGACGATCGCGGGTTGGGTTGCGTTTGGTGCGGTGAATCCCCTCACGGGAGAAGCGATGCTCAATTGGCGCATGGCGATCGCGATGACGGGAATCATGGCGGCAGTTTACGGGGTAATTTACTTCTTTAGCGTGCAAGATACTCCCGATGGCAAAGTCTATCAACGTCCCAGCAAAGCTGGCGGAATTGAAGTGACCACGAAGAAAGATTTCTGGTTCTTATTGTTGATGAACGTGCCTTTAATTGCCATTTTGGGCGTATTGGCATGGCGTTTAAAACGCGTCGGCTTTCTCGATCCCACTGCCCTCTATATCGTTTGGGCTTGTCTGGCGGGTTTGTATCTTTTCCAAGCCTACGGGTGTTGGGAAGCCAATAAAGACTTAATGACCGGGAAAAAACACTATCCCCCCGAGGATCGTTACAAATTCTCTCAAGTTGCCATTCTCGAACTCACCTATATTGTTAACTTCGGTTCTGAATTGGCTGTGGTTTCCATGTTGCCCGCCTTTTTTGAAGGAACGTTTGGGTTAAGCAAGCAAGCCGCCGGAATGATCGCTGCCAGTTACGCCTTTATGAACCTTATGTCCCGTCCAGGAGGCGGTTTGATTTCCGATAAATTGGGTTCTCGGAAAAATACAATGGCGGTTTTGACGGCTGGGATGTCCATCGGTTACTTGGTGATGAGTACTGTTACGGGAACTTGGTTCTTACCCTTCGCCGTTCTCTTGACCATGTGCTGTTCTTTCTTCGTGCAAGCTGCCGAAGGCTCTACCTTTGCGATCGTGCCTCTGGTCAAACGTCGTATCACCGGGCAAATTGCCGGAAACGTTGGCGCTTACGGGAATGTTGGGGCGGTTGCCTATCTGACCCTTTTCAGTTTGGTTCCTGAAGGTGCGGTCGGCAATAGCATTTTCTTCCAAACCTTGGGGACGGCGGGAATGATTGTCGCTTTCCTCTGCTGGTTCGTTCTCAAAGAACCGAAAGGCTCATTCTCCGAACACCACGAGGGTGAAGAAGATTTCGTCCATCCTCCCATCGTCGCAAATGTGGAAGATTCCCCCATTTATGGCGATCGCTAATTAATTCTCTCAGGGATGTTGCCCTTAACATCCCTGCCTTGTTTTTGCAGAGATGACCGCGAGACTGACGCAGTGTCACAAAATTTTGCCCCCCTAGCCCCCCAACTCTGGGAGGAATTGGAGTCAAAGTCCCCCAATTTTGGGAGATTTAGGGGGCTAGTGCATAACTCCTCACCATTTGTAGAATTCAAAATTCAAAATTGTTGGCCTAATCGCCGTTTGCGAACATGACAGAACCCGTTAAAACCCTTTGTCCTTATTGCGGTGTCGGTTGCGGCCTCGAAGTGTTACCCCCCGCCCTGCCCGATCGCTCAACCCTCCGAGACAGTGAAGGCAATCCTATCTGGCGAGTGCGAGGCGATCGCAATCATCCCTCCAGTCAGGGTATGGTCTGCATTAAAGGTGGCACTGTTGCCGAATCCTTAGAGAAAGATCGCCTCAAATATCCCATGATGCGGGACTCACTCGAAGCCCCTTTCCGTCGGGTCAGTTGGGACGAAGCCCTCGATCGCATTGTCAATCGTCTGCAAACCGTGCGTTACACGAAAGGAGCCGACGCAATTTGCATGTATGGTTCGGGACAGTTGCAAACCGAAGATTATTACGTGGCGCAAAAGTTATTAAAAGGATGTTTGGGTACGAATAATTTTGATGCCAATTCGCGCTTGTGTATGTCTTCAGCAGTTGCTGGATATCTGCAAAGTTTTGGCTCGGATGGCCCTCCCTGCTGTTACGACGACCTCGAAAAAACAGATTTTGCCTTTTTGATCGGCACGAATGCGGCGGAATGTCACCCTATTGTTTTCAACCGCTTGGCCAAATATCACAAGCGCAATCGGAAAGTTAAAATGGTGGTGGTAGATCCTCGCCGCACCCCCACCGCCGAAAAAGCCGATATTCATCTCGCCATCAAACCGGGCACCGATATCGACCTCCTCAACGGAATTGCCCATTTACTGATGCGTTGGGGTAAACTCGACACGCTATTTATCGACGAATGCACCCGCAATTTTCCGGCTTACGCCTCGTTACTCTGGAACTATACGCCGGAAGTCGTGGCAAGAAAATGCGAGATTACCGTGAAAGATTTGGAAAAAGTGGCGAAGTTGTGGGCGAATAGCGATCGGGCGCTGTCGCTGTGGTCGATGGGAATGAATCAATCCTCGGAAGGGACGGCAAAAGTAAGAACGCTGATTAATCTACATTTGATGACGGGCAATATCGGCAAGCCCGGGGCGGGGCCCTTTTCCCTCACGGGTCAGCCTAACGCGATGGGAGGGCGAGAAGCCGGAGGACTGGCGTATATTTTACCGGGGTATCGCCTCGTCAAGAATCCCCAGCACCGTGCCGAAGTCGAAGAAATTTGGGGCTTGCAACCGGGCAGTATTTCCCCGGAACCGGGACGAGATGCGTGGGAGATCGTTCGCGGTTTGGAACGCGGGGAAGTGGGAGTTTTATGGATCGCGGCGACAAATCCCGCCGTGAGTATGCCGGATATTCGCCGCACTCAAGAGGCGTTGAAACTCTCGCCTTTCACGGTTTACCAAGATGCTTACTATCCTACGGAAACGGCTGCTTATGCTCACGTTCTGCTTCCGGCGGCACAATGGGGAGAAAAAACGGGGACAATGACCAACTCCGAACGAGTTGTGACCTTCTGTCCCGAATTTAAGCATCGAGTGGGAGAAACTCTGGCGGATTGGGAGATTTTCGCGGAAGTGGGTCGCCGTATGGGTTTCGAGGCACAGTTCGATTTTGCCGATTCTGCGGCCGTACATCGCGAGTTTGTCTCTTTGACCCGCGATCGCCCCTGCGACATGACAGGCATCAGCCACGATCTCCTGCGCAAAGAGCAGACGATTCAATGGCCGTACCCTTCTCAGTCACCAGATATCAGTCACCAGTCACCAGTCACCAGTACAACAACAAACAACAAAAATAAACGACTATACGAAAATCTGAGGTTTCACACTCCTGACGGGCGGGCGATTTTTGCCGCGTATCACTCCCGAGGATTAGCTGAACCTCCCGATGAGAAGTATCCTTTAGTTCTCACGACGGGTCGCCTGTACGGGCATTGGCACACCCAAACGCGCACGGGACGCATTGAGAAGATCGTGAAGAAACATCCTCATCCGTTCCTTGAAATCCATCCCCAAGATGCGAAACAGTTGGGGATTCAAGATGAGGATTGGGTGGAAGTGCGATCGCGGCGGGGGGTCTGTCGCTTGCCTGCGAAAGTGACAAAGGCGATTGCAAAAGGGACGGTATTTGCACCCATGCACTGGGGGGCGCTCTGGGCTTATGATGCGGAAGTAAACGCTCTCACTCACCCCCACTCCTGTCCCGATTCCCGACAACCGGAGTTAAAGGCTTGTGCGGTGCGGGTACAGGTGATGACTCCAGAATCGATCGCGGCGGAACTTTCCCGGCAGCACAACGCCCCAGAAACCGTTTCTCTGGTCATGAATAAGCCGATCCAGAAAGATATCGAGGCGACGCTTACCGTTTAAACGGTCTCAAATTGCGAAGGTTCAACGTTTGAGGATCTTCCATAATCCGGCTTCACCCAAGACCACGGGGGCTGAATCCGGATTTCTGGAACCCAGATGATTATTAATGGTAATGGGAATCAGTCCGACAATTAATGAGACTAAAATGACGCAGATCCCAAGCATATAGGGGTGGTCGGCGTAATGCTCGCGGTTATGGGTATTCACTGGCAGTCCTCCATCCGGCTTCTTGCAAAAATGTAGCCAATGCTACAAAGTTTTTTCAAGAAATGGTAATATTTTTTATAGTTTATTTACCCTACTTCACGTTTAGAGCGATCGTCTTCTATCGGTGGTCTGGGCTTTGGGATGGCGATCGCAAGGGGTTAAACAGTTTTTCACGACCCATACTGTACTATAGTAGATGGTAAAATTCTGGAGTTGTCAAACTTGGCAGTTACAAAATCAGTCTCTAATAATTAATGAATGGAAAAGATCCTAACACCAGATACAATAATAAGACGTACCTACTGGATTGAAAAAATATGTAAGTTGAGTGGAGATTTTGGCGATAATTCTAATAAATTAGAAGAAGAGCTTAATGATGACATTCAAAATCGGGGAATTCACTCTCTAATCAATCATTTACGTTTATGCGGAGATATTCCGGAATCTTATGGTCGAGATTCCAGCGAAGAAAAATTATATGCAAAATATACCGATTTCTTATTAGCAGCAACATTCAAAGCTATCGGCTTAAAAGCACTAGTTTTAAAAGAAAGGGCAGATGTTGCAGATGTAGAGATATTTGCTAAGTCTTATAGTTTTGTAGCGGATGCAAAATCTTTTCGTCTTAGTAGAACCGCAAAAAATCAAAAAGATTTCAAAGTACAGGCGATGGATAGATGGAAACATGGTAAACCATATGCAATGATTGTTTGCCCAATTTACCAATTACCCAAAAAATCCAGCCAAATCTATATACAAGCCAGTAGCCGTAATGTTTGTATTTTTACATATTCACATCTTGCTACGCTGCTTTCATTTACTCTAGCGGAAGGGAACATTAGAGGTGAAGAGTTGATTCATAAAATTTTCAAAACAATCTCAGCATTGAACCCCTCAAAAGATGCAAGTTCTTATTGGATGGCAGTGAATAGAACTATACTTGAATTCTCCCAGAAGATAGATGAACTCTGGCAAATAGAAAAACAGGCATCTATTGAGTCTATCGATGTAGCTAAACAAGAAGCCCTTAAGTTTCTAGCAGATGAAAGAAAAAAAATTATGCAAATGAGTCACGAACAGGCTCTTATGGAGCTTTTAAAAGTTCATAAAATAGAAAGCAAAATTAAAACAATAAAGTCCGTCCGGAATAATAATCTTCTTGAAATTCAATAGGTAAGATCATGTCAGTTGCTAACTTCATCAATAAAATATCGCAGGGAGATTGCCTCGAAGTGATGCAACATTTTGAGAGCGAATCGGTGGATATGATTCTAACCTCTCCACCTTACGATAACTTGAGAACGTATAAAGGATATGAGTTTCCCTTTGAAGCGATCGCAAGAGAACTGTATAGAGTCCTTAAAAAAGGTAGCGTTATTGTTTGGATCGTCGGAGATGCAACAATCAAGGGTAGTGAAACTGGGACGAGTTTTAAACAAGCACTATTTTTTAAAGAAATTGGTTTTAACCTTCACGACACTATGATTTTTAGAAAAAAGAATCCTATCCCGCAGATCTATCGAAAACGATATAACAATGAATTTGAATATATGTTTGTTTTTAGCAAGGGAAGAGTTGAAAAACATAATCCCTTAATGATAGATTGCTTGCACGCAGGATTAAAACTGAACGGGACGACGTATAAAAATTATTCAAAACGCGAACAAAAAAGGAAGAAGATGGCCGAACCTGTAAAACAGCAAAAAATCAAGGGAAATATTTGGGAGTACGTTGTGGGTAAAAATGCAGAAGATCAAGAAGCAAAAAAACATCCGGCCCCTTTTCCTTGCCAACTTGCTCGAGATCATATCTCCTCATGGTCGGATCGAAAAGATATTATTCTCGATCCGATGTGTGGAAGCGGAACAACTTGTAAAGCTGCACGAGAACTCGATCGCAATTTTATCGGGATTGATATCAGTCAGGAATATTGCGAAATTGCCAACAAGCGAGTGAGTAACGTGCAAATGAAATTACCACTTATTCCTTAAATATCAATTCCCTCCATTAAAAGCGATCGCACAGGTGAAGTTCGCGTAATTATTGTCTTTCCAGATACAGAATTAGAGCAAGAAGAAAAGAGAAAAAACTGGGATGAAAAAGTTGCTGAGTATAAAAACCGAAAACTCATGCCAACGGAGCAATTTTGTCAAGAATTCAAACAGGCTTTTGTAGAATCAGGTTATGATTCCGAGGAAAAGATTTTGCAATTAATCCGAGAAGTTAAAATAGAAATGGCTGACGAACGACTTGCAAAACGGATGATAAATCAATAAAAAAGCGATCGCACCTCCTCTACAAGAAACGCGATCGCCCTAATCTTCTTATTTATCGCTAATTACAACCTCTAAGCCTTCCTTTGCCAAAACACTACCGGGTCTGAGAACTTCCACCTCTTCGGCAATTTTATCCAGCTTCTCATCGCTGTGATTGGGTTCGTGGTGGAAGACAACGAATGTACGCACTCCCGCCGCATCGCACACCTTTGCCCCCTCTTGCCAGGTGGAATGCCCCCAACCTACCTTGGGAGACTTGGGATTGTGATATTCTTCATCCGTGTACATGGCATCGTAAATCAGAATATCCGCCCCCCTAGCCAAATGTAGGACATTTTCATCGAGGCGATCGGGAAGATGTTCCGTATCGGTACAGTAAACCGCCGTATGACCGTTCCAACTGATGCGATAACCCATTGCCCCATTGGGATGATTGAGGGGCATGGTTTCAATTTCTATATCTTGTAGGTGAAAAACTTCGCCGCAAACAATATCGTGAAACTTTAATGTTGCTTGGATATCCGCCACGGGAACAGGAGAATTAACGTGTAGGACGCGATGGTGGAAATGGGTTTCCATATTCATTTCTTCCCCTTCCGGCGGTACCTGTCCGTGAATGTGAAAGCAATCTTCCTCGTTAAATTCCGGGAAAAAGAATGGTACGCCTTGGATGTGGTCCCAATGGTAGTGGGTGAAGAAGAAAAAGGCTTCTACGGGAGAGGACTTCATCAATTGCTTTCCCAAGCCTCTCAGTCCCGTCCCGCCATCAAAAATCAGTCTCCTACCCCCTACTTCCATTTCAACGCAGGAGGTATTACCGCCGTAACGGATGGTTTGAGGACCGGGTGAGGGAATACTGCCTCGAACTCCCCAAAATCGAATTAAAAAATCAGAAGAAGAGATGGTTTGCATGGGAACACTTAAGGCGTTAACACAGTACATTGACCCCGATCGCGCAGCAGGTGATCGCAGAGAACTAGAGCGACCATTGCTTCTACCATAGGCACGGCTCTCGGCAAAACGCAAGGGTCGTGTCGCCCTTTGGCGGCTAAAACGGCTGCTTCTCCCGTGGGAGTCACCGTTTTCTGCTCTTGACCTATGGTAGCAGTTGGTTTAAAGGCTGCACGCAAAATAATATTTTCGCCGTTGCTGATACCGCCTTGTACGCCGCCGGAACGGTTCGTCACCGTGCGAATTTCTCCCTTTTCATCGGTGTAAAATTCGTCGTTGTGTTCTTTCCCCGTTAACAGCGTACCGGCAAAACCAGAGCCGATTTCAAACCCTTTTGTGGCTGGAAGGGACATAATGGCTTTCGCTAAATCCGCTTCTAATTTATCAAATACAGGCTCGCCGAGTCCTTTCGGGACATTTCTGGCGACACATTCGACAACGCCCCCGAGAGAGTTCTTTTCCCGTCTGGCGCGATCGATGAGTTCGATCATTTTTTCGGCGCATTCACCATTCGGACAGCGCGTAATATTGCTTTCCACTTGTTCGAGAGTCACGGTGTCAGCATCAACGATCGCTTCTAGGTCTTTAATTCGTTTAACATAACCGACAATTTCGACACCCGCCACCTGTTGCAGGATTTTCTTGGCGATCGCCCCCGCCGCAACTCGCCCGATCGTCTCCCGAGCCGAAGAACGCCCGCCGCCCTGCCAGTTCCGGATGCCGTATTTGGCATCGTAGGTAGCATCAGCGTGGGAGGGACGATACATTTGCTCGATTTCTCGATAATCTTGGGAGCGAGGATCTTTGTTCCGCACGAGGATAGCGATAGGCGTACCGAGGGTTTTGCCTTCAAAGATACCCGACAGGATTTCGCAGCGATCGGCTTCTTTACGGGGAGTGGTAATTTTGCTCTGTCCAGGACGACGGCGATCGAGGTCGAATTGAATGTCTTCCGGGGTGATTTCCAGTTGGGGAGGACAGCCATCGATTGTTACCCCCACGCCGCCGCCGTGGGATTCTCCAAAGGTGGTGATGCGAAATAGATGTCCGAAGGTGCTGCCCATGTTCGATTCGTGCGTGCTGGCGTTGAGTGCTCTGCTATTTTAACAGCGATTTGCTACTCGTTTGACCGTAAATCGCGATCGCGAAGAAAGGAAAGGGCGTGTATTGTTCATGTAACACAATTTTGTATTACAATAAAAATCTCACCCAGAAATCAAGCTCGACACCTAAAAACAGTGGCATCTTTTCGAGATTTACTCAAGCCTTACCGATCGTACCGAGCGATCGCCATTTTTAGCATCGCGACCGCGAGTTTTTTCGAGATTGCGGATTTGGCGGTGCCTTACGCGATCGGACAGATTTTAAATCTTTTATCTGGTCAATCCCTAGACAATATCGCACAGTTTCTTGTAACAAATACCGCCGCACTGACGAATCTGCCAGAGGATCGATCTTTAGCTTTGGGGACGTTCTTGGGGCTAATTTTTATCGTGACAGTGGTGAGAGCGCCCATTCAAGCATGGGCGGCAATTTGGTATCACTGGGCGATCGCCTTGAAAGTGCGTCGAGATTCCTCGCGTCAAACCGTGCAAAAAATTCTCACCCTCCCTTTAGGATTTTATGATGAAAATAACCCCGGTCGCGTTGCCGGAAAAGCAGCGCGGGGAATCTCCAACCAAATGTGGACGTATCCAGAAATTGCCGGACAATTGATTCCCAAATTGATGCGAATCTTGGGGATTTTTGGGGTGATTTTGGTCATCGATCGCCGCATCGCGATCGCTTTTCTGGTTTCCTTTCTCTTGATTCTCGGTTTTTCTTGGCGAAAATTGAAAAAATTAGTTCGCAAAGAGGAGATTTTGGATCGGTATGCGGAAAATACTGAAAGTCGCACTTCGGAAATTATTACCAATATTAAAACCGTCAAGGCTTTTGCCAATGAATCTAGAGAATTCGCACGGCAAAAAAGTCGATTCGAGCGCGAATATCGCTTTATTGTCGATCGCATTCATCGAGGTTACGTCCATCTCTATACCCAACAGCAAACCTTTACTCATTCTTGCGAGTTTTTAATTCTGGCTTTCACCCTGTGGGAAACTTTCCAAGGTCGCATTTCTTTAGGTTATTTCATTACCTGCTTGACCGTAGTCAGTATGGCTTATTCGGAACTCGATCCCTTAAGCGATCTAGGGGAAATGTTTGCCCGTCGTTATGCTTCGATGATTCGCTTTCAGGAGTTTTTACAAGAACCAGAGGGCAGCGATGCAACAAAATTATTGCCCGATGCCGAAGAAAAAGCCTATCATTTTACTGGGAAAATCGAACTGTCTCAGTTAACCTTTGGTTACGACCCGGATCGCCCGATTTTACAGGATATTAACTTGTTAGTCGAACCCTATCAGACAGTCGCTCTCGTGGGAAAATCCGGTTCGGGAAAATCGACATTAGTAAAATTACTCTTTCGCTATTTTGAACCGGATCGCGGTCAAATTCTCATGGATGGAGACGATATTCGCAATCTGGATATTACTCGCTATCGCAAGCGCTTGGCGATTGTCCATCAAGAGGTGGATATTTTCAACGGCACGCTTTTAGATAATTTGGTTTACGGCAATCCCGGCGCATCTTTTGCCCGCGTTGAAGAAGCCTGTAAAATTGCTCGAGTAGATGATTTTCTCGGCGAGCTTGCCAATGGGTATTATACGATTGTTGGAGAGCGCGGCGTGCGTTTATCCGGCGGACAGCGACAGCGAATTGGCATTGCCAGAGCGTTAATTATGGATCCTGATGTGTTGATTTTTGACGAAGCAACTTCGAGTTTGGATTACGAATCGGAGCGTTTGATTCAATTGGCCATGCGATCGATTTTCGGCACGCGCACGACTGTTATTATTGCTCACCGTTTGAGTACGGTACGAGAAGCTGATCAAATCGTAGTTCTCGATTCCGGACGTATTGTCGAAGTCGGAAGTCATGCAGAATTATTAGATCGACAAGGGATTTATCGACGACTTCACGCATTGCAAGAAACGGGTGAATTAGTTTAACCCGCTTTGGTCACGCTGGGAGATTTCAAGGAAACCTAGATAAGCTCGCGATCGCGATAACTTAAAAACAGGAATGACGCGATCGCTAAATTATTATGCGATCGCGTCCGTTTCATCAGCATCACAAGCAAAATATTCATCGGTAACTGCCTGTAAAAAAGCTCCAATGTTTGGAGGAAATTCCAATGTCATTGCTTCGTCAAAGCGATTGCTCTAACTCTGAAGGAGTATTGACATATCCTAATCAAAAAATTATACTTTCTGCGAATATACTTAAGCCAAAATACTCATCCAAAGGTTTATTAAAAACAATGTTCCGTAAATCATTTTTGTATTTTGCCAGCACTGCGATCGCGTTTCTCGTTTTATCCCCCCCCTCAAGTGCGAACACGCTTAAGTTAACTGCCCCTGATGCAGAAAGAGGTGACTTTTTTGGTGAGTCAGTCGCAATAGATGGAAATTATGCCCTCGTTGGCACACCTGCTGACGATCTTTTTGATAAGGGTTCGGCCTATCTTTTCGATACGACTACTGGCAATCTCCTTCATCAACTAATAGCTCCTGATGGTGCAGAAGGTGATTATTTTGGTGAGTCAGTCGCAATAGATGGAAATTATGCCCTTGTTGGTGCGTGGAGAGATGATGATAATAGCAGAGGTGAGGATAGCGGTTCGGCTTATCTTTTCGATATCACGACTGGCGACTTCCTCTACAAACTGACCGCCCCTGATGGTAGAAGGTCTGGTGCTTTTGGCCAGTCGTTGGCAATAGATGGAAACTATATCCTTATTGGAGCAAATAGAGATATGGATTCAGGTAGCGTTACTGGTTCAAGTTATCTTTTCGATACTACGACTGGCAATTTCATTCGTAAGTTAGTTCCCCCCAATCGCAAAAGTGGATCTCAATTTGGTCGGTCGTTGGCGATGGATGGAGATTATGCCCTCATTGGTGCATTTGGAGACTACGACAGCTCTAATGATCGAGAAATGGGTTTTACCTATCTCTTTGATGTCACTACTGGCAACCTTCTCCATCGACTGGCTGCCCCCGATGGTGTGATGAATGACAATTTTGGTGTGTCAGTCGCAATAGATGGAGATTATACTCTAATTGGTGCATGGGGCGATGATGACAATGGTGAGGATAGCGGTTCGGCTTATCTTTTCGATACGACCACGGGCAACTTTCTCCATAAACTGACTGCCCCTGATGGCGAACGTTGGGATAATTTTGGTGGGTCGGTAGCGATAGATGGAAATTATGCCCTCATTGGTACCCATAGGACGAGCGGTTCAGCCTATCTTTTTGATACGACCACGGGCAACTTTCTCCAAACACTAACTGCTCCTGATGGTGCAAATTTGGAGGACTTTGGTCGGTCATTAACAATAGATGGAGATTCTGCCCTAATTGGTGCAAGGTACGATGACGATAATGGGTGGGCTAGCGGTGCGGCTTACCTGTTCGGTTTAAACCCACAAACCAACCCCAACCCCGTCCCCGAACCTGCTTCACTCTTGGGATTATTAGCCATTGGTGTTGCTACGGTAACGGGTCTGAAAAAAGGTAAATCAGAGTAGGGCGTGTTGGTGTAATAGAATGAAGCGTAACGCACCGATTTTTAGATTTGCGGTGCGTTTGCTGTCGCTTTAGCGCAGCCATACCGGAGGCTATACAGCACCTTACATGGGGAAAATTTGGGGAGCGATCGCTCTGGCAAATTTTGGGTACAATCGGAAACGCGAGATAGAACAGAATTTGAAAATTGCATGGCCGATAAAAAACCGAACATCTGGGTAGAAAGTGCAATGATGGTGGGTGTTAGCGTGGGTTTAGCCCTCACGATCCGCACCTTTATTGCCGAAGCACGTTATATTCCCTCGAAATCCATGCTTCCCACCCTCGAGGTCGGCGATCGCTTGGTGATTGAAAAGATCAGCTATCGTCTCCGCAAACCCAAACGCGGGGATATTATCGTCTTTACCCCTCCTGATAATGCCATTCGCTGCAATCCCGCCCAACCCCAAACCCACCCCAATAAAAATGCTTAAATCAAGCGCACGATCGGTTTGCCCGGGGAAACGATAGAGGTGAGAGAAAATCGGGTTTATGTTGACGGTCAGCCTTTAGAAGAAGATTACATCAATGCTCTGCCGCAATATCGCTTTCCTCCCGTGACGGTGCCTGAAGACCGCTATCTCGTTTTAGGAGACAATCGTAATGAGTCTTGCGATTCTCATGTTTGGGGTTTTGTGGAAAAAGAGAAAATCATCGGTCGTGCGGGATTTCGTTTCTTTCCTTTAAATCGCGTGGGGACATTTTAACTCGATCTGAGGTTGATTAGCGCGATCGCCCTCCCAACCACAACAGCAAGGAAAAAAAAATAACAAAACAGACAAACACCTTTAAAAACTCAAAAATTCCCAACATGAGAATTTCGCGAGGGTTTTGTTGCCAGAACAAGCGAACTTCAGAAGAGAGAAACATCAAGAACAAATGAACGATCGCGACGAGAAGACCCAAACAAGCGCCTAAAAAGACGATCGCTCCTAACCACAGTTGCACGATTTTTCGCTTTTCTTTTAACTTCCGTAAGTTTTGGAGATCGGCCGATTTTACCAAAGTAGAGAAGCTGCTGGAAAAACGCTGCCAAATAGGTTGAGAGAACAATCGTTTCCATCTTCGTTGAGATAATAACCAGCGATATCTTCTAACCGATCGCTTGGGCATTCGCGGCAGGATATTTGTTTTTTTTGTGGGGTTTTCCGATGCAACTTCTGTCGGGGAAGTCAAGGGCAAACTATCTGCTAAGTTGAGATATTCTACACCCAAAACCCGGGCGTAATGTCGAATAATGAGTCGCGTTTGTTGGGGTGGAGGTAATAATTCCACTCTTCCCGCTTCCAATGCCAGCAAAACGGCAGGATCGATTTGTAGTTGGATGGCAAGGCGATCGAGATTGCGATCGTCGCGATGAAACTGAAGCATCGTACCGATCAGTTGCAGGCGATCGATTTGCTGGGGTTGCCATTTTGTCATTAGTTATTAGTTATTAGTTATTGGTTATTGGTTATTGGTTATTAGCTACTCCTTTTTTTTCTATCGATCATTAATACTTAGTTATTGATGAAGATTTTTATGAGTAATGTTAAAAACAGGGTTTTCTTTGGGTTTTAGGGAGTGACGTAAGAGTTTTTTGAGTTGGGGAGTTGCGCGATCGATAACCTCAGAATTCAAGTCATATAAATTCTCTTCAGTAGATTGGATAAAAGGCGGAGTATAGTTCCCTAATAGAGAAACACGTGGCGTTGACGTACAATTTTCTGACGTATCGTGCCAGCACATTCCGTGAGAAATCAGAACCGAACCTGCTTTTCCCATTATTTTTTGAGCAATTTTATCGAATCTCTCTACATCCGGCCAAGTACATGATTTTTGCGTATCGGGAGCAAATAAAGGAGCACCATTGTTTTCCGTAAAATCTTCAACTAACCAAATAACCTGCACTTCTAAAATAGGTTGAGAGGGAAAAGGTGTCGGCATCGCCCAATAAGGATAATCTACATGACTGCCCATTCTTATCGCATTTTGATAAAGAATGTGAGCGGAAAATCCACCTAAAATAAGATCCGTTCCTAAAATTTGTTCGACAATGGCAAGCACTTGAGGATGCTGTACGATTTTCTCAAAAATTGTGCCTTTATAAATTAGTCCATAAAGTCTTTCTCGGTTCTCGTGGCGCAAGACTTTTCCTTGTTCTCGCTCTAATTTTGCCTGATACAAGACGAGCGATCTCGCTTCTTCGGCTTCTGCTAGAGTTAAGATATCGGGAAGCAAAATGTAACCTTTTCCGGTAATAATTTCTCGAGCGAGACTATCAATTTCTGTGATCATTTTTGTTATTCTCGTACAATAAGTTCGTGAATTTGCGATCGCCTACTCAGTCTCGCAAGTCAATTTTAGCATTTTGCTTGACTCTGAGACGATCTGACAAAAAAGTAAACTGTAGCAAAACTAAATGAGTTGTCAATCTGTAGAACAAGCAAGATGCTTGTTTCTCTTCATGCAAAGGAAAGCGATCTCCTTATTTTACATCAATCGACCAATAATATAACGTTGCCTCTTCTTCTGCTTCAATTTCACTCACGCTCAGGATACGATCGCATTGCCAATCTTCCATTTCAAAATCCCTCGAAATCACTCGCGTTCCCGGTTTTAATTGTTGCCAAAGTTGGGGACGCAAGCACAAATTGAGATGGGGCAAAAGATAGATGAAAACGACTGTTGCAGCTTGAAAATTGCAATTAAATAAATCTTCATTTTTAAACTCAACTAAGGATTCGACTCCCACTTCTTTTGCCTTTAAATTCGCCTCGGCAATGCGATTGCGATCGCACTCAATTCCCACCCCCCGAGTTCCAAATCGTTCAGCCGCACGAATTAGAATACGACCATCTCCGCAGCCTAGATCGTAGAGAATATCTTCTTTCGCAACTTCAGCAAAATCTAACAAAATATCTACCAATTTTAAGGGAGTTGGAATATAGCCAATATCTGGTTTTTTGTTTAACATCAAAATACTTTCTTGTCAAGTTTTTTTGAAATATTGAATCTTATTTAAAACGAAGTAAAAGTAACCAGCACCCAAAAATGAACGGGAGTCCAGAGTAAGATGGGAATTAGCCAAAACCATTTTAAAAATTCACTACGTTTGCCAATTGTTTGGTTAATTCCCCAAACTGCGACCTCAAAAACGAGCAAATAGATAATCCCGCCCAGAAATAAAGCCATTTCTGAATTTGCATACATGGGGATGCCGACATCAGAAATATTTCTCCCCTTACTGACAGAGGCGATCGCAATGCCGATCGCAGAAGAAACAAAAACGGCAATAAACGCCAACACCCCCAAAAATAGTTTTCTTTTCATTCCTCCCACTCCCAACCTTTAAGCCAAATCCGGCGGAATATTGCGAGAAGGAGAGGCAGGCTTTTGCCAATTTTGCCACTGCATTTCCACTAATTTTTGCAAATCCGATCGCCGGACTTCTTTGCCTGCCGATAAATTCCCGGGCGTTTCCATAAAAACAATGCTATCTACATCTTTGAGGGCAAACAACTGAAAAAGAATATGAGTGACGGGGAGGGCGATCGCGATTAAATTAGGATCGGACGTATCTTGAAATCCCGACGCATCTTTGAGGGATGCAAACGCATAAATAACCTTTTTTTCTACTCCTGCTTTGGCGCGATTGCTCAACGTCGTTAAAACCCATCCTTGTTCCACGGTCTGAACGACATAGTATTCTAACTGTTTTAACTGCTCGGCAAATGCTCTTAACGCAGGTACGACGGCCTTTTCGATAATCTTGACCGTCGTGCCGTCATCTGGCGATCGCTCGATTAAGAGTTGTAATTGTTTCTCAATATCCATATGCTGTCAAAAAAGTTAGTTCCGCCCTTTCCGAGTTTAACTCGAGATGGCGCGCAACTTTTCATCTGCAAATGGGCAAATTGACCCTTGGCACGATCGACGCGCGATCGCTTTATTTGAGGATGATCGATCCGCCATCCGCATATTTTTTCAGCTTGCCTTCATCAAGCGTCACCCCCAGCCCTGGACCTTCAGGCAGGCTGGCGATACCGTCTTGAAAGGGAATCTCTTCGGCAATAATATCATCGGTAAAGCGTTCTAAAGGAGAACCATAACCCAACGGTTCGATGACGACACTATGGGCGGCGCAAAAATGGAGAATGGCCGCCGTGCCCACGCCAAACGTATGCTTAGACCCCATATTGCAGGATAAACCTCCCGCTTCGGCGATCGCCGCGATTTTACGCGCGTAATAAAAGCCCCCCAAACGCGCCAATTTGATTGTAATTTGGTCGGCGGCTTGCTTTTTAACCACGGTCATTGCATCGGCGGGGTTGCTGACGGCTTCATCTGCTGTAATGGGAACTGGGGAGACTTGGGTAATGCGGGCTAGTCCATCCAGATCCCACCAAGCACAGGGTTGCTCGACATTTTCGAGATTGTACGGTTCGAGGGCGCGAATGAGGCGAATGGCTTCTTTCACGGTATAGGCTTGGTTGGGGTCAATTTCGAGGGGAAAATCATCTCCTAATGCCTTTCTCACGGTGATGAAACGCTGAATATCCCCCTGCCAATCTTTACTGCCTTTGAGGGTCAATCCCTTGTAACCTTGATTTTTGAGCTTTTCGGCATTCGCTGCAATTTTGTCGAGGGGGGCGATCGATAAACTGCGACCGACTTCCATGCGCGTGCGAAACGTACCGCCCATTAACTTCGCCACGGGAAGATTTAAGGCTTTGCCCATAATATCGTGCAAGGCCAAATCGATCGCGCAAAAGGAGTAAGGAAACGTAAAGTCTTCTCCCACATTGTCCTCGATCGTTCTGACAATGCGTTCGGTATCGAATGGATCGCAGCCGATAATCAAGGGTCCCAAACGTTTGTACAAAATTTCCACAATCGTTTCTAGGGTTTCGCCAGAGCGATCCGGATGAATGAAGGAAGCCTCTCCCGCTCCCGAAATCCCTTCATCGGTCATGATTTTGAGGATGACGCGATTGCCAGTGGAGACGGTTCCTCGAGAAGTTGAATACGATCGCTTGTAGGGGATTTTGACCGGCCAAATTTCAAGGGCAGTGATTTTCATGAGTTCTCCGTGTTCTCTGTCGTAGAATTTCCAAAAAGCGTGCGACCGATAAATGCGATCGGGGCGGATGAATAGATCCCCGTGTTTCTGAAGACCAAGATGCTAGACCAAATGTTGTAAACCATCAAGGCCGCGGCGGTGGCTAAAGCCGCACCATTCATGCCCCAAATGGGAATCGCGATCGCATCTAAGACCAAGTTAGCGATCGCACAGGTACTGGACACCATGAGGATCTTGTTTTGATACCCAGTCATCACGAGGAAAGTCCCAACCGAACCGCATAAAGCATTGGTTAATTGTGATAGGACTAATATTTTTAAACTCCAATGGGCGGCGACGAACTCGCTGCCAAATATGCCTAAGACGGGTTTAGCCGCAAATATCAATACCAAACTAATGAGGATGGACGGCCAGGCAATCCAAAGGGTGGAGGTTGAAACCACCTTTTGCAAACCCGTTTTGTCCTTTTGCGTATAAAGACTGGTAAAGGTAGGGGCCACGACTAAATTGATGGTCGTCAGCATGAAACTAGCCCATAAAGCCGTACTGGCTGCCGCATTGTAGATGCCCGCAGCTTTGGTCCCAATGAAGGTACCCACCATAATGACATCGATTTTCCGGAGAATTTCGCGAAAGGCACGGTGAAAGAGTAAAGGGAGGGCAACTTTTAACCACTCGCGGCGATTGTAAATAATGGAAGCCGAAGCGATTTCCGGGGCATACCCCAAGCCGATCAGTGCCAGTTGGAAGAGGAGAACCCCCGCCAACGTTGCGATCGTGACATTAATCGCTGTAATCCCCGTTAATGTCTGGCTTTCCCCATGAGAAAGTGCCAAGCAACCCACCAAAACCAAAGTCGGCCAGAGTACCTTGGACGGACCGTAAGCCAACACCAAACTTTTTGCCCCCCGTCCCATATCTTCTTGGAGATTGAGGAGCGAGAGGAGAGGAATCAGCCAAAGGCCAAGAGCCAGTGCTGGGGCAAAGGCGAAATCGGAGTAGCGATCGATAAGGGTTACAACCGTGCTTCCCACCAGTGCGATCGCTAGACCCGAAGTCAGGGTCAACTGCCAACTACTGAACAAGACTCCGCGCATTTTGCCCCATTCTTCTCGCACGCGATATTCGGAAACAAAACGGAGGACGGTACGGGGAAATCCCAATCCGGCAGGAATGGCTAAAGTCAAACACCAAGCCATTGTATAGGCATAGAGTCCGTACTCTACTCTTCCCAGCCAACGAGCGAGAAAGACTTGGATCAGGTATTCAAGTGAAAATCCGGCGATTTGCAAACAGAGGGCAACAATTGTTTTGCGACCCAAGTTCCTCAAATCGAAATTAGCGGGGGCATTTGGGAGCGAAGATTTGTTCATTAACAATATCTAAAAATGAGAAGCGATCGTGGTATTTTTAAGTGCATTCCAAGCCTTGGCAAAGGGTTGAAAATAGAGTTGCCAAATATTGTCATAATCTCGCTCTCCCGGAATTCCTATGGCCAGTTGCTCCCGCTCGGTGGGAACGTAGAGCGTTCCGAATAAGTAATCCCAAAAAGAAAAGACTTCCGCTAAATTTGTATCGAGGTGAATCTCTTTTTTGCTATGATGAATTTGGTGCAATACTGGGCTGGAAAAAATATGTTCTAAATGCCAGCCATAGGAAATCCAAAGATGGGAATGACGGAAATTAATGGTAAAATCGAATAGGAAAAGAATCATTAACGTTCCGCCAATAGTTAGAGTTGTAATCTGACCGTTGGTAATATAATTAAACACTCCCAAATAGATCCCAAAAAATAGTGTTTTAATTGTTTTCTTAAAGGCTACGTCAACGGGATGATCGCGAAATCCCGTGAGCGGGGTCAACCCGACCGCCGCATGATGAACGCGATGGAATTCCCAGAGTACGGGGACTTTGTGCAGGCAATAATGGGCGCAATACGTTCCCAAGTCGAAGATTGCCATGCAGAGAAAGCAATGGAGTAAAATGAGTAAAATACTACTTTCAATCTGAAGTTGGGACAGACCCAAGACCGATTCGAGGAATTGTTTGACCGATAGAGCGATCGCAGCCCCCATCGAAGCCACGCTTAAGTTAAGCGTCACTTTCAACAACCCATTAATCAAATAACATTGACCATCCAAACGGGATGAATGAGAGGCATATAAAGCAGGTGGGAAAATATACGCAAAACACTTTCTCCAAGTGCGATTGCTCGAATTTACTCTCGAATTTACCGGAGAGAACCAGTAAAAACACGTAGATATCCCCAAAAAGCTGAGGATGTAAAACCAAGCCAAACGATTATGTTCGTCAAAGAGAGGTAAGAATAAAAGCAGTAAAGACTGCAATCGAGGAGGCAGACTCTCGAATGAAAAATCGCAAAAATGCAACATATTATGTGTTGACAAGATTGGGTAAATGTTGTCAATAAAGCATGACATTATTGGAACGGACAGCGTTGGTCTATCGCTCTTATTCCTACTATACCCAAAAATCTTCCCAGAGATAAATTTCTTCAAAAATGATTTATTACTATCGGAAGTCATCTTAACAGGGACGAAATTGATGCAAAAATGGAACGCAAGAATAAGTTGTTTGGAGTGATAAAAAAACGGCTGATGAACAAATCAATTTGGGCAGCGATCGCGGCTCTTCTCGTAGCTTGGGCATGGCTTGCACCGATTGCCGTAGCGGATTACAGTCAAGATGATTTTCAACAACTGCTAGAATCTCGCATTTGTTCTGAGTGTTACCTCGTTGGATCCGATTTGACGGAAGCGGACTTGATGGGGGCTGACCTCAGCGATAGCGACCTGCGCGTTGCAGATCTAACCAATGCTATTCTCTCCAATGCCACCTTGCACCTCACAAACTTTAGTGGTGGTTATTTAAGTGACACAGATTTGAGCCATTCCGATCTCACTGAGGCTTATTTGCGCTTAGCAGATCTGCGCGGCGCGGATTTGAGCTATTCCGATCTTAGTGGTGCTTACTTACGCTTGGCGGACTTAAGCAATGCTAACTTAAAAGGGACGGACTTGAGCTACGCGAACTTTAGCGGAGTCGAACTGCACGCTGCCGATTTGAGTCAAGCAAAATTTTGCCATACCTTCATGCCAGATGGAAGTGAAAAAAACGACGATTGCTGAATTTGGGGCGCGATCGCAAGACGTTCTTTCTCTAGACTGCGATCGCCTTTTTTCGCTCCCTTGCGCGCAACTGCGAAAAATTTCGTCAATCTCGTCATTTCGCCTTGGATTCCGTCCGTGTTAGCCTCTACAATATCTTTAACGGAACTCATCACGGGGCAAGGAACTCTCTCGGACGTGGAGATAGTTTTTAAACATCTATTAATTCAGTTGCGACAGCATACCAAAGCATCGGAGAGCCAATGCCGAAATGTTGCCGCGCGCATTACCGATGAAGTCCGACGCATTTGTAATGAAAGTCCCCGCATTCAAGCCTCGGGAGAAATTGAAAATTGGGGCAAAACCCTCGGCAATCACCGCTTCAAACAATGCCTGCGCTACTACAAACTTGGTTCCGCCCGGGGTAGGGTCGAACTGCAAGGCCTTCTCAGCGCTATGGTTTATCGTTATATTTCCCCCCTACACGGCTCGAATACCTATCAAGGGCGCGTGATTCTCATCGAAGACTTTCTGCAAGGATTTTACGTCGAGGCTCTCAATAACTTTCGCAAAGAAGCCAAACTGCCGTTAACCTATTCGCCGCGATCGCTCCTCGAATTGGCAGAATACATGGCATTTTGCGAACGCTATGCCAAACGACGCATTGCTTTGCCCGGTCGTCGCTCCCAACAATTGATTATCCTGCGAGCGCAAACATTTTCCAAGAAACAACCCCCGGAAACCTCCGTAGATATGGATCGCGCCGCCGAAGGCACTCCCTCGGAGTCGGACGATCGCGGCGATCCCATCGTGCAGCAATTGCGCGCCCTTCTGGCCAGCAACAATAATAATCCCACCGATACCACCCTGCGGGATACGATCGTCGAAGAAGTTATTCAATATCTCGAAAGCCGCAAGCAGAGCGATTGTGCCGATTATTTTATTCTCCGCCTGCAAGATCTGAGCGCCAGTGAAATTAATGCTATTTTAGGCTTGACCCCGCGCGAGCGGGACTATCTTCAGCAACGCTTTCGCTATCACCTCGTCCGTTTTGCGCTCTCTCATCGTTGGGAACTCGTTCATCAGTGGCTCGAGGCAGATTTAGAGCGCAATTTGGGTTTAACCGCCCGAGAATGGCAATCCTTTAAGAATCAATTGACTCCCCAACAGCACCAACTCTTGCAATTGAAGCGTCAGGGTTTGGCGATCGCAGAAATTGCCGACCGGATCGAGTTAACGCCGACGCGCACGGAAAAACAATGGTATAAATTACTCGAACTCGCTTGGGAGATTCGCAATCGTTCTGTATCCTGATCGGGGGCATCGGTCGATGAATAATGAAATAAATCAAAATTGGGACTCTTTATACAATCAATTTCTCAGTTGGCTGAAACTGGAGTCCGAACCGCCATCCTCCTCAGAAACCAGCGAGGAAGACCCATTCCGAGGGAGCGAAAGTCCCCTATCGGAGTCGGGATCGGAATCGTTAGATCCCTTGGACTGGGAGGAAGAAGAAGTAAATTGGGCATCTTCCATTTTTGATGAATCCACGCAAACCCCTCAATCCTTTGCTATGGGAGAATCCATCGTGCAAAAACGCTTTCAAGCGCTGTTGCGGCGCAAACTTCAGACAGAGATCGAACGCAACCCTCCCCTCTTTCCCTGGGAAACGGAACTGACCGAATACGATCCCGAGTACGGTGACGAAACTGTAGCGGCAATGTTGCCATCGCGTCAATTATGGCTGCCTCAAGTGACTGCGCTGATGCCGTTTTCGCTACCCGATCGCGTCCTTTCGGTCTTGCTCGACACCTGTACCGAGGCAATGGGCTTAACTCGCCCTCAAAATGCCAAAATGGTCAATGCGGTGAAGGCCTTATTTCCCGAATATGCCCGCAAGCTCAATGATATGGTGGGACGCATTCGCCTTTCCCCCAGTTTTGCCCCCAGTCGCTTATCGTTTGAAGAACAACAGCGACAGCGACAACAATTGGCAAAAGTGTTACCGGGAGATTACAACGAGGCAACTTTGGAACAACAAATGGCGATTTCGCTGTTAGTGGCGAAGCAAATTCTAGAAACGCTTTCCATTGCCCTTTCTCCGCGTCAACCTCGCATCGAACGACTTTGGGAAACCACCGTCGGTACTGTCAGATTTTTAGTCGATTACGATCCGAGCAATCGCGATCGCCGGGATTTATTCAGTCTCGCTCCCTTGCGCGTCAGGGTGCAGTTACCCAAAGGGGGCAGTTTAACGTTACAAGCCGATCGAGAATCCATTACGGCACAGCGAACTTATGCAGGGTATTTAACGGTTGAATTATCGGATTGGCAAGCAGGGCAGCAATATTTACTCGAGGTGCGATTGAACGATCCCGGCCAGATGCCCCTAAAATTTGCGATCGCCTGTCAATAATTTTTGTTTTTTGCATCACTGGGCGATCGTTGTCGCCGAAACAGGGAATTTTCGCAATACCCGCGCGGAAATGCGCTCATTTTCTCCCTCCACACTCGGGTTCGGAGGGGGACTTCTCCTTTTGCTGCAATCTACATTAATTGCGAGAGAGCTTGCGAGATAGTCTTCAGTTGTTCCATACTGACTTTTGTTTGGTTAATGCTCGTCGCGGTTTGATTCATGCCGCGCGTGATGTCGTTCATCGCTCCCGCAATTTGCTGAATTGCTAGATCTTGTTGCTTGATATTACTAGAAATTTGCTGAGAATCGATCGCCATATCCTCGATCGACGCATTCACCGTATCAAAGGTTGAGGCGGTGACGCGGGCAACTTGCATGGTATTGTCTGCAATTTGCGTTCCGTCAAAAATGGTGCGAACGGTTGACTGAATCGTCCGGGTAATTTCTTCGACGAGGTTGCTAATCTGGCGAGCGGATTCTTGGCTTTGGTCTGCGAGTTTGCGGATTTCCGCCGCGACAACGCTGAAACCCCGTCCCCGTTCCTCGGCTCTGACGGCTTCAATGGCGGCATTCAAGGCGAGAAGATTGGTTTGGATGGCGATCTCCCCCACCAAATTAGAGATTTTGCCGATCTCAGTGGTGCGCCTTTCCAGATCTCGGGCGTGGCGCACGATGGTTTCGATATTCCCTTTGAGAGTTGTCACTTCTTGGAGGGAGAGATCCACCGCTTCTTGACTTTTTTGGGTGAGAGATAAGACTTCATGACCGCTGGCAACCGTTGCTTCGGCTTGGTGGGCGATTTGTTGGGAGGATTTAGCCAACTCATCGATCGCGACTGTGGTTTCATGGGCAGAGACGGCTTGCTGGTTGGTAATTCGTTCGTGTTCGCTCACAGCGCTGGAGATTTCAACAGAAGAAGCGACAATATCCAAGGATAGGGTTTCGATCGGTTGGACGACTCTGTGGCGGATCGACCAGAGGACGATGAAAATAATGCCAATGATACTGCTCGTACCGCTCGCGATCGCAACCCGAGAGAGCTTTTCCATTTGCATTGCTTGATTTTGCCGTCGTGCCAACAAACCCGCCTCAATTTGTTCCATCTCCTCCAATCTCTCCCTAATTTCATCCATCCTCTGTTTGCCTTGCTCCGAAAGAATGATAGTTCTTAACTCTTGCTCCCGGCCATTGCGTTTTAAGTCAATTGTTCGAGCGAGTTCGGCAAATTTATCATCAACGAGAGGCTCGATATCTGTCAGTCTTTGAACTTGTGCTGGGTTGTCGGATACTAACGCTTTTAATTGTTGTATTTTCCGCTTTCCCAATCCTAGGGCGTTATTATAAGGTTCTAAAAAATTTTCCCTGCCCGTAAAAATAAATCCGCGCTGTCCGGTCTCGGCATCAACTAAGATTTTTTCCAATAATCTGAGGTCGGCTTTGACCTGATTGGTATGGCTAACCCAAGACAACGTTTCGGCCATACTGCGATTGGTGCCGTAGACAATCAGACTAAAGACGATGTTTAAAAAGACGATGCCTCCCAATCCCCTGATGAGAACTCGTCCTAATTTCCACCGACTCGATGGGGAATTTTCTGGTTGGAAGGAATTCAAGAGCGGCTGTTGCGTTATACTTCTCATAACAAATTTTTTATGAATATTCTGGATTTTTTAAAGAAAGTATATATATTTTAAAATAATTTTATGGAGAGAAATCAAACGTAAATAAACTCAACGTTTTTTCCTAAAATCTCAAAAAAA
>JBCCVR010000112.1:0-24463 GCA_039194995.1 Cyanobacteria bacterium P01_E01_bin.42
AGGAAAAAATTGATGTATTTATAATAGATTAAAACCAGCAAGTCTAAGGCAATGATGATTATTGACAGTAATCGTGCTTGCTTTTTGGGCAACTTTAAAATTGCACTGACTGCAAGATAATTAAGGGTTATTTCAGTAACAAAGATAATAAAACTATAACGCGCTGCATTCCAAAAGAGTGTTAATGATAAAATAGCTAAAAGATATGAGTCTCCCCTAGGAAACCAAAATCCCATTTTTTTAGCTAAAAATCTGATTGTGAATAATGGTACCGCCAATAATAGTAAAATCCACCAAAAGGAGAATTCTGTAAAATTCATAAGTCTTAAAACTTTTGTAGAAGTTGTTCTGGGATTTAAGTTTGATGGGAGATAAAATACACCGTGAATTTTATCACATTTTTATCCCAATCTCATTTTTTTTTGTAAATTTTAATATCCTTCAACTTAATAACTGCAAAATTGCAATTTTCTCAAAGCTAAAACAATGCGATCGATCGCTTCTCGCTGTTCTCGTACCGAGCGATCGGAGCGATTTATAATGATGCTAAAGACAAGGGGTTGATATTCGGGAACGTCTAAATACCCCGATAGTGCAGAAACTCCCGTCATCGTTCCCGTTTTGGCTTGCATCATTTCTCGAACGGCGGTATTTTGAAAGCGATTCCGCAAGGTGCCGTTAACACCTGCAACGGGTAAAGACTCGCGATAAATTTCTGCTTGTGGCGATCGCGCCATACTCTGCAACGTTTGCACGATTGCTTCGGGACTGAGAAAATTATGCCGAGAAAGCCCAGAACCGTCCGCAAGTCGATAACCGCTAGAATCTACACCTAACGCTGTTAAGGCAGCTTCTAGGGCTTCTAAAGGGGAACTGGAGGAATATTCTCCGAGTAACTGCAAAAGTGCTTCGGCATACAAGTTATTACTAGATTGATTGGTTTCGCGAATTAACAGTTCTAGGGGAGGAGATTCTATGGCTAGAATTGGCTGTTTTGCCTTCTGAATTTGAGGACGATCGCTAATTTGGGTTTGCGCGATCGCGATCGATTCAATTTCTAACAATTCGCGAAAGGTGTCGAGAAAGTAGCGCGAGGGATCTAAAATCGCCATTCCCCAACGAGGAGGATTGGCATTCACGGCAAGTTGTCCGGTAACATTGAGTACGGGTTGTCCAAATTTTCTGTTAATTCTAAGCGTATAAGATCCATTTTTAGAACCCGTTCGCGTCTGATTGTTAAATTGCCATTGTCGTGCCGCGATCGCGTCTTCCCATTCTAATCTTAACGATTGTCCTTGTTGTTGGGGAGATAAAGTTAAATAAAAAGCATTTTCATTCAAAATCAACCGATTTACCCCAGGACCATAAAAAAAGTTGAGATCGGAATGTTCCCAGGTTGGATTCCGAATTGTTGACGAAAATGGGACATCTTCTACAATTAATTCATCGATGCTTTCTATGCCGCGATCGCGCAGTTGTCGTGCAACTTCTTGTAACGTTTGACTCGTCAAACTAGGATCGCCTTTCCCCACAAGATGCAAGCGATTTAATGCAGGAGCATTGCCCCTTGCATAAATGGGAGTCAGAATGCGATAATCTGCCCCAAATTGGTGTAAAGTTCCTGCTGTTGTTAATAACTTGACATTGGAGGCGGGAACGAAATGAGAACGAGAATTGAGCGCGTATAATGACGCATCAGAATTTAAGGGTTGTACGAGAATGCCCCAACGCGATCGCTCGAATTCCGGACTCTTGATAATTTGTTCGATTGCTGTCGGAAGTGCCTCCGGACAAATAACTTCCTCTGCCTTTACCGCAGTCGTAAAGTTACTCCAAGATGTTAACGCCAATATTGTTAAATATTGGGCTTGACGACTGAAACGAGAAATCATTAAGAGAATACAGCGACTCACACTAAATCAACATATAAATACTAAAGATTATTCCTGAAAAAAATGTTCTGGAGCAACAATTAAAGTATTTCCTTCCCGACGCAGCACAATAACTTTTTGTTGGGGTGCGATCGCTTCTGTCTGATTTTCGCACTGTGCTTGCCAAGAAACGCCCTCATAGAGAACCCTGCCGCCATCACCTGGTATAATCTCTGTAATGGTTTTCGCTTCTGTTGCTACGGGTAGCTCGAATTGCTTCCGCCGTAATAGGATCGGACGCACCCAAAGTAAACAAGCTGTAGAAAGCCCCACCCAGTACGCAAGCTGATAGCGAAAAACAAAAAAGATTTGCACCCCTAAGATATTAATACGAGCATAACGCCAAGCAAAGACCGCCACTAAAAGCGCGATCGCCCCCGGAATTAGGGACAAAAAGCGATAGGATCGTTTCTTGGCGATCGGTAAAAACAACTCCGCCGAACACAAAGCAATGCCGAGTATTGCCCAAAATAATGCCGAACGATCGATGAATAGCCAACTCACGGGATCGATACCAAATTAGAGGAAGTATAGAATCTTACTGTTATTTTGCCCGCATTTTTCTAGATTGCGATCGCCATAAAAAAAATAAGTAAAACCCGATAAAAATATAAAAAAGTACAAGGCAATAAGCCTTGTACTTTTCATATGTATCTTTCATACCCCCAAGGGAATTCGAATCCCTGTCGCCTCCGTGAAAGGGAGGTGTCCTAGGCCTCTAGACGATGGGGGCTTGGTTATTGGTTTGTTGTCTAGAAAAATTTCAGACATTTGTTAATATAGCGAATATTCTCGAGCTTGTCAAGGAAATTTCTCAAAATTGCTTTTCCCGCCTAGTTTTGCCCCATCCTCCATTGGTTCAAACGCTGTTGTGCCTTGGGATCGAGGGAGCTGAATAAAAATCTTCCGGCCGGTCTTTTGGGTCGGGGCTTTTGTTTAATTCTCTGTTGCGTCCCTCTAACCGCGATCGCGAGTTCTCTAACGGACATTAACTCGGCACCATATCCTCGCACGGTTTGCTGCTGGATTCCATCGGATGTGGCGACAATCAAACGGCGATCGAAGCGATCGGCACTACGAGAGAAAGAGGCACAATATTTTTCAATGTAGGTATCGGCCGTTTGAGCGAAATCCGTGTAATAGGCGGACAAATGTTCGGTATGCGGTTCGCGATAGCCCGGAGTTTTGCTGGCATAAGCATCAAACACAACGGAGGTTTGCCAATTTTGCCAAGCCGCATAATTAATCAAAGATTCGATTAGCTGCCGTCTAGCGGCTTCTAAGCTCTCGCCATCGCGGAGTTGTTGCAGTTCCGACCAAGTGCCGATGGCATTATAGCCATCCACAAGCAAGAGAGTGAGTTTGGAGGATAGAGACATAGTATTTTCCAGTTTGTAGCACGATGTTGCAAGCAATTGTATTCCCAGATGTCAACTAATGTTAACAATAATTTAGGGTTTTCGACCCACCGGGATTCGCAAACAAATTTGTTAGGCTAAAAAAGAAATACGCAGCGATCGCCGAACCATGAGCAACCCAGAGGAAAAATCAATTACTGGTACGTTAAAAACCCAATTTTTCATATTGGGAACCTTCGTCGCAATTTTTTGGATTCTGTTAATTATCGACCACACTTCCCTCAGTTGCTTCCTTGCTAATGCCGCTCGCGTGGGAAGATGCAGTTTGAGGGGCATCGGGCAGTGTAGTTTGGGTCAGTATGGCATTATCCCCCACAACCCCATCGGACTGAGGGGAATTCTCTTCGCACCGTTTCTACATGGGGGTTTTGGGCATTTAATCGCCAATACCATCCCCTTTTTAGTCTTGGGGTGGTTCGTCATGCTACAAGAGACCAACGATTTTTTTATTGTCACGGCGATCGTGATGATTGTCGCCGGACTGGGGACGTGGGTATTCGGTCAGCCTTGCTCGTTCCACATCGGTGCGAGTAGCTTAATTTATGGCTACCTTGGCTTTCTCCTGTTTCGAGGGTACTACGAACGCAATTTTACTTCGATCGCCCTCTCAATTTTGGTATTCTTTATGTATGGTGGGGTCATCTGGGGGATTTTACCCTCTCAACCGGGCATTTCTTGGCAGGGTCATATGTTCGGCTTCATTGGTGGTATTATTGCGGCTCGTTTCATTGGCAAAGCTAGGCGCGCTTTACGGGGATAATGGCCAAAAAACAGAAGTTTCCTCACCTCTTGGGATCGAAATGGACGGCGACGCAAAAAACCTTCGGTTGGCGGCATTTCCAAGTCGTCAACCGTAAAAATGAAGGGGATTGGGTGTTTGCAGAAATGGTGGCTTCGTGCGATCGCACCGTTCGTTTTTGGATTAATGCCCAACAGTTAAAAAACGACTCCCTATGGGAAGCGGGTTGGAAAACGTTACAGGAAATGCAGGACGGGACTTAGGAAATTTTCTCAATTCTAAACACACATGACAACGGATATTCTTTTTAATGTTTGTATGTCAGTCTTTACGGTATGACTTTCTTTGGGTTAAGTAGCTAGACAAATTAATTGCATAGTCAGTGCCAAGGAGCAATCCTACTGCATTGCTCTCCGACCCATCACATCCGCTTCTTGCTCCAAGTGGCGATCGTCATTCACGCTATGGCCATTAATCTCGGTCGTCGGTCGAACTCGTCCCTGCATCTGCTGTACCACATGCCATGCCTCGTGGGGTAGATGTTGCTCTTGTCTGGGTGCAACTTCGATCGCTTTGCCTTGGGTGTAGGCATGGGCGTTGACTTGGGCGGGTTTGGGAGAGTTGTAGTTCACTCGAACCCCCGAAAGGTCAAAGCCCGACATATTTTCTATACCGGTTTTGAGGCGATCGGGCAACCCAGTTTGATTCGGTTGGGAGGCTTCGCTTGCCCCTTCCACGCTCTCTCTTTGGACGATTCCAGAATCGGATCGTCCTTGCGCTTCGATCTCACCACCCGAGAGTCTCTCAAAACTCGGCGACTTCGCCAATAACTGGGAAGCCGTTCGACCGAAACGCGTTCCCACCGAAGGCAGAACGGTCTCGCCGATCTCTCGCGGGTTCTCTGCGCGTTGTAACGAAAAAAATGAATCTGAGGCTGTTTTCTTTGCTTCTTTGGGATTCCGGTCTTTGTATCTTCTCTCGTACATGTTAATAATTTCCTTTTTTCCGGTTGAGTGCGATCGGATTGGCCCATCTCGGTTGATGGGGGTTGGAGATAGTGCGACTTGCCTTTGCGATCGCACTATCCCGCAAGGGGCGATCGGGCTTTACGCTTTTTGCCATTTGGATGCCACGACCCTGTCCGCTTTAGTATTCGCGACTGGATCTACTAAGGATGGGGTTCGTCCTCCTTTACCTACGCCATTATTTGTCAATGCCGTGTTCTGGTTAGAAGTGGCAAGGGTTTTGGACACTCCTGTCCCGTATCCGTAGTTGGTTGTAAATGACCAGCCTGTAGTCCATTCTTGGTAGTTGAGATAGTACGGGTTCTTCTCGTCGCCGTTCTTCAAGGCGATCATCCACATGCAAAATTCCATGGTGCCACTGCTCCTCGTCAAACGCTTGTCACCCACTTCCCAAGGAATGGGGCTATAAGGTTGATCGTCTAACGCTGTAGCCCGAGTTTGGTTTGTCGCCGTGTATGCTCGACAATCGCCATTATCATACCAAGGGATTTGCCCTTGGTCTCCATCTCGCGTTGCCCCCGAAACGCTGTAAACAGATTTCCAAGTTGTTCCTTTTGAATCTTTGTAGTAATTAAGTTCACTATCCTTGTACAGGGTTTGGATGGTGCCGAGTGTCCATTGCTGGGCTTTCACATTCGTTCCACCCGTTGCCTGCGCGCTTCCCGTCATGTCGAATGTTTCACTATCCACACTTACGTAATTAGCACCGGGGGTAATTGCGTCGTCCCCCCCTAATGTGGTATTAAATGCTGTTGAGGTAAAAGTAACGGCGGCGCGCTGGAGAGGCGAGTTCGACGGGGGTGGAGAGAACCGTTCTTTACCTTTCTCCTGACTTTTGGGGGTCTGCAGACTCGTTTTCCGTTCGGGTAGCCTTTGCAGGGCGATTGATTTCGCTTGTGCCCCCTTTTCCTCCCCTGCCCGCGCTAACCGCTTGTTTTCATGGAGTTGTAGGGTTACAGCCGGCTTCCAGGGCGCAGCCTCTTCTTGCCTCTGAACGGGATTCTCCGCAGGGCGCGGCTTTGCTTCCAACATTTGAGTAGCTGTTCGACCGAAACGCGTTCCCACCGCAGCGACTGGGGATGATTCCCTAGGCATCGATTCCGAATGATTTGGCGGAAAATCAGCATCCGATCGGGCCTTTTCCGCGACAGGGTTTCCTCGTTCTCGGCGTTTTCTTTCATGCATTTTGAATGTTGCTCCTATAACGAAACATGTCAAAAATTTGCCAATTGGGCGCTTGCACCCGCATCAAGCAAAATCATAAACTCCCTCCGAAGCCGAAGTCCCATCCCATTGAAACTCTGCCTCGTAAATGGGTCTTCCCAACTTTTGCCATTCCAATCGCGCGGCGGCGAGAATGTGTTCCATCTCCACCCTTTCTCCCCGTTCTGCCGCCAGAAAAGCTGCATTCAACGCGATATTGTGGATCGCTCCCCCCGTAAGATTGAACCGAGCTAAAAATTGCCAGTCTAACGCCCCCAATGGTAAAGCGGGGGGAAACTCCTTCTGCCACAGATGCAGGCGAGATTCCGGGTTGGGAAAGGGAAAATCGATAATAAAGCGAAGACGGCGGAGAAAAGCCTCATCTAATGACCCTTTGAGGTTGGTCGCCAGAATTGCTAACCCCCGATAGGATTCAATGCGTTGGAGTAAATAATCGACTTCTATATTAGCATAGCGATCGCGAGCATCCTTGACCTCCGAGCGTTTGCCGAACAAGGCATCTGCCTCATCGAAAAAGAGAATCGCACCGCCTTCCTCCGCTGCATCGAACAGGCGGCTTAAATTCTTCTCCGTCTCCCCAATGTACTTGCTGACCACCGAGGAGAGATCGATGCGATAGAGATGGATATCCAACTCTTTGGCGATAACCTCCGCCGCCATCGTCTTCCCGGTGCCGCTTTCCCCAGCAAACAGGGCGCTCGTCCCCAAGCCCCGATTGAGACGATCGCGATACCCCCATTCATCGTAGACCCGCGATCGCAAGCGCACCTGCTGGACGATTTGCCTCAACAGCCCCAACTCCCGCTCGGGCAAAACCAAATTTTCCAAACTCGCCTTCACCTCCAACCGTTGGGCCAGCCCCTCCAACCGGGGGACAGAATGTTGCAAGCAGGCCTGCCAGAGCGATCGCTCTCGAGGTTGGCGATCGCGGGTCGAGACGGCAATCTTTTCGATCTCCCCAAAAGTCAAACTAAACTGACTTGCCAACCGCGAGGGTATCTCCCCCACTTCCTCCCCCAAAACTGTTGCCCAGGCTTGGCGCTGCTCCTTGGGAGTCGGTTTGTCCGTGGCGACTGCCAACACATCCAAATACGCCGGCAATCGCACCGAGCGACCGTCCAGAAATAGCATCCCCCGACACTGACTGGCGAAGCGCTGCACCGCCGCCTCCGCAGTCACCTGCTCCGTATCGAGATAGAGCGCCAAGTCTAACAAGTGATTCTCGCGCTCCCACAGCCGCAGGAAATCCTCATATTCTGCATTGACCGAGGGAATGATCTGCCCTGGCAAGCCTAAAAGCAACCACCCGAAATTCTCCGCCACAGCCCGGGCGATCTGTTGCTTGCTGGGGGCATTCTCTCCGAGGAACTGAATAATCGGCAAACGTTGCCCGGGGGGGGATTTTTCGAGAACTCGGCAAATTTCCTTGACCACCGCCTCTTGAGATGGAGAACATGCCGGCAAATGCTCCCCCTCCTCCGCAGTCCCTAAAGGATAGACCAGAGAAGCCAAACGGCGATCGAGGCGTTGGTGTCCCACAAGAAAATTGAGAATGCGTTGGTCGATCTTCAGGGGACACCATTTATCTGGCAGGGTATCCCGCTTCTGCACCTCTAGCAAATGCCAGTACCGCAGGGCTCCCTCGCAAGACACCACCTCCCAATCCTCATCCCCGAAGATGCCAAAGGCTAGAGAAAAAGTGGGATAGGGGCGATTTTTTCCTCCTTCCAAGCGATCGCATAACATCGGCACCGTATCATCCAATTCCATCGCTGCACAGAGGAGTAAAGTTTCCTGCTCCAGCCGGGTGAGCTGAAAGCAGTTTCCCAGGTATTCGAGAGCGGGAGGAATCGGGATGGGGGATAACTTCTCCTGCTGGATCTCCATTTGTTCCATGCGTCCTCGCAGGGCCTCCACTGCCACTGCCAGAGCCATCTTCTGGTTTTTCATGTCATGAACGGCATTTCTCATCCTTTGCTCATTTTAAAGTTGAATTGCTTATTTGGAGTAAAGAGGAGATCGGTCTCAAAAAAACGATCGCATCGACCAGACTAACCCCAGCAAACGCGATCGCCATTCTAAATTTTGAATTAATTCACTCCCACTCTTCAATTTCCAAACCATCCTCAACCGTCAAAGACTCAATCGGTTCGTCTTCAAAAGACATCTGGGAGGTTGCTTGCACCACATAGGGAAGGTGTGCGCCCGCTAAACCTTTGAGGATGCGACTGGGGCTATCAGAAGAAAGAACGAATAAAGGATATAACTTATCCGTCCCCTCACAGAGAATATCCTCGTAACAGTGGGGCATCAGCCATTCATAATCCTTATCCAAATACACCTGAGTCTGTCGCCAGCGCATCAAGAGATCGGAAAAATCTTCGTTGGGACGATGCACGAACACCAAAATTTCCGGCCCCATTTTCACCTTCCATTCTGGATCGCACATGAGAATTGCCAGATCGCAAGGGAGTTGCATCGCCGTATTGGGGGTAAAGCGATCGCCCGAGCTATCTCCCGTTTTACTGCGACGAATGCGCGCCACCGGAAGCGGCAGGACAAGCACGCTCTCGAGAGGGCGGCGCATGCTGGGAATCATTTCTAGATAGGGTCGATATTGCCGCAGGAGGGCGATCGCACCATCGCGATCGCTGTATTGCGTCAGGAGAGTTTCGTAAGCAAATTGTTTGACAGACATAATTTTTTCATTAACCTAATTCATCAAACACGGCAAACATGGGCAGATACATTGACAGCAGAATGACTCCCACAATTCCGGCAACCCCGACCATCATTAACGGTTCGATGACACTGGTTAACGCCTTAACCGCCTGTTCGACTTCATCTTCATAAAAATCCGCGACCTTCATCATCATCGTATCCAGTTCCCCGGTTTCTTCCCCAATGCTCATCATTTGTAAGGCCAGAGCCGGAAAAACCCCCTCCCTTTCTAGGGCAACGCTGATCATTCCTCCTTGTTGAATCTCCCCTTTAGCGCGTTCGATGGAATCTTCAATCACCTTATTGCCAGCAATATCCCGCACGATATCCATACAGTTGAGAATGGGAACCCCCGATCGTGTCAGCGTGCCAAAAATACGGCAAAAACGAGCCACCGCAGTTTTTTGGTTCAAATCACCAAATAAGGGAGCTTTTAAAAAGAAACCGTCGATTCTCAGTCGTCCTTGAGGGGTTTTATAAGCAATGCTGTAAGCAGTGGATAGCCCGACGATCGAACCGATAAATACTGGCCAAAACCACCAATCGCTATCCAATGCTCCATCCTTAACGGGAATGAAACTATCGCTTAACCACAACATCAAGGCCGTGAGTGCTGGCAATTCCGTTCCCAACTCCACAAAAATTCCCGCAAAAATGGGAATCAGAAAGATCGTCATGGCAAAGAAGACAATGACTGCCAGAGATCCCACGGCAACGGGATAGGACATTGCCGATTTAACTTGGTTGGCAAGGCGCTGCATATTTTCTAGCAATACCGCCAATCGATCTAGAACTTGGTCGAGAACCCCCCCAGTTTCTCCAGCTTCCACCATAGAAACATAGAGTTTATCGAAGCATTCAGGATACTTCCTCATGGACTCGGAAAGGCTGACCCCCTGCTGTACGTCAGCGCTAATTCCCGTGAGCGCCTTTTTCAGTTTCGGATTATCGCATTGATCCGTCAAAATCCCCAAGCATCTGACCATTGCGACACCAGCATTGACCATGACAGAAAATTGGCGGGAGAACACTGCTTTGTCTTTTACGCCAACACTGGTCATTTTTTCTGACAGGGCGGCTAAGTCGAAATTTAAGCCAGTCGCCTTAATTTCTCCGACGCTACTGTATTGATTCTGAAGAATCATGCGAGCCTGTTCGGGGGAGGTGGCTGCCACCTTTTCTTTGACAAGATTGCCTTTGGCATCTTTAACTTCAGCAACAAATGTAGGCATTGTTATTGGTTATTGGTTATTGGTTATTAGTTATTAGTTATTGTTGGTTATTGGATTCCCAACAACCAACGACACACAATAATTAGCGCTTTTTCGCACCTGTTGCACCGACGATTCGTGCTAATTCATCGGGTTTGCCACTTTTTCCCAAAGCCTCTTCGTAGGCGACTTTGCCTTCCTTTACAAATCCTCCTAATGCTTGTTCCATGGTTTGCATTCCCAATTTCATTCCTGTTTGAATGGAAGAATAAATCATGGCGGTTTTGCCATCGCGAATGAGGTTAGCGATCGCTGGCGTGACGACCATAATTTCCTGAGCCATACACCGTCCGAATTCACCCGGTTTGGGGTTTTGTTTTTGCACCAAGCACTGACTAAATACGGCTAAAAGAGATTGAGACATTTGCGCCCGAATTTGCGGCTGTTGTTCGGGTGGAAACACATCCAAAAGGCGATCGATCGTCCCGGCTGCCGAGTTGGTATGTAAAGTGCCAAAAACTAAGTGTCCCGTTTCTGCGGCGGAGACGGCGAGAGCAATAGTTTCTAAATCCCGCATTTCCCCGACTAGAATGATGTCAGGGTCTTGTCGGAGCGCGCCTTTAAGAGCATTACCAAAACTCTTGGTATCTTCTCCTTTTTGTCGTTGGTGAAAGAGACTTTTTACATTGGGAAAAACATATTCAATTGGGTCTTCTACCGTAAGGATATGTTCGGCGCGGGTACGATTGATCAAATCCAGCATCGCTGCCATTGTGGTCGTTTTTCCCGATCCCGTTTGCCCGGTTACTAGCACCATTCCCCGAGGGCGTTCGGTCATTTCTCGAACGATATCTGGCAATCCCAACATATCGAAATTGGGAATTTTAGAAGAGAGCGCTCGCATGCAGGCAGCATAACATCCTCGTTCTTTGTAAACATTGAGACGGAAGCGAGCGAGGCCTTTTACCCCATACGAAGAATCCAATTCCCAGTTTTGCTCGATTTCTTTGCGCTGCTTGTTATTGAGCATGCTAAAAATCAGCTTTTGTGCCTCTTGGGGGGTGAGGGGTTCTTCACCGATCGGTTGCAGTTTGCCGCTACAGCGAAAATAAATCGGTGCTCCAGCTTGGATGTGAACGTCAGAGCCGCCCATTTCGACTAGCTGTTCTAAGACATCTTCGATCATTAATTCCATGATTTGTTCTCCAAATTTGTTGTTTGTTGTTTGTGTCTTGGTGCGCGTTCCCTCTCTTGGTCAGCATTCCCTTGCGTCTTACGCCGACGCGGGGTCGCACCGCTTGTTTGTTGTTGGTTATTTTGTTGTTATCTGACTCTTTACCTATTCTTTAGTCGCTAAAACGCGGGGTCATGCAATAGGGACAATCGACCCATTCGGGTTGCAATTCTGCCCCACAAGTGCGACAAGTTAAACCGCTCTTGCGCTTTGCTTTGAGTTCTGCTTCTAAGCCCGCATCGGTGAAGGTGACGCGATCGACTTCTTCGAGGGTGGTGTGACCTTCTTTGACCAAATTCAAGCTGTAAGCCAACAGGGTGATCATGCCCTCCTCAACGGCTTTTTCCTTAATGCGTTCCGTGGGTGCGCCACTATTAATCAGCATTTGTAGTTCTTCGGTCGTTTTCATCACCTCGTAAACCCCCACCCGGCCTTTATAACCAACACCGCCACATTTGCCGCAAGTGTCGCTATTTCGTTGGTCGGGGGGAACGAAGTTAGCTTTATAGAAAGTGAGTTCCCCATCCTGAGAGGCTGACATTCCGTATCTCGCCAATTCTTCGCGAGTAGGCTGGTAGGGAATGCGACATTCCGAGCAAACCCGACGCATCAGACGTTGTGCCAGTACTCCCAGTAACGCTCCGGAAATCATGAACGGTTCGACTCCCATTTCATCGAGACGGGCGATCGCACCGGCTGCGTCGTTGGTATGTAGGGTCGTCAGCACCAAGTGACCCGTGAGTGCGGCTTCAATCGCCGTTTTTGCCGTTTCTTTATCTCGCGTTTCCCCCACCAGAATCACATCGGGATCTTGCCGCAAGAAGGAGCGCAAAATGGAGGCAAAATCCATCCCCTTTTCCCGGATGACCTGCACTTGGGTAATCCCGTCCAAAGAATATTCGATGGGGTCTTCTGCGGTACTGATGTTCACTCCCGGATCGTTCCGTTCGGCCAGAATAGAATACAAGCTGGTAGATTTTCCCGATCCCGTTGGCCCCGTGACCAAAATTAAGCCAAAAGGACGACTGGCCATCTCCCGCACTAACTCCAAAGATTCTGGATGCGAGATCAAGATATCCAATCCCAATTGCGTCGCTGAGTTATCCAAAATCCGCAGGACGACTTTTTCCCCGTAGCGACTGGGAAGGGTACTCACCCGAAAGTCAACTTTGCGTCCCTTGTACATCCGGCGAATTTTCCCATCTTGAGGCATCCGTTTTTCTGCAATATCCAACTCGGCCATGATTTTGAAACGAGCGGCAACGGCGGGGGCGACTTTTTTGGGAACGGGATCGAAAGGTTGTTGCAAAACGCCATCTTTCCGGAAGCGCACTCGTAACTGTTCTTCTTGGGGTTCGATGTGAATGTCGGAAACCCCTTCATTGAGCGCTCGCATTAAAATTTTATTAACAAGATTGACAATGGGTGCGCCTTGAGCATCTTGTTCTGCACCCAAGTCATCTTCATTTTCATCAGGAGCGTCTTCGAGATTGCCGAGATCGTCTACTAAGTCCTTCACATCAACGGCTTTTGCATCTTCAGCCGCTTTGGTGCGCTTGAGTTGTTCTTCTAAATATTTTTCGATCAGTTGTTGGTAGTCCTGAACTGCGATCACCATGCGCTGGAGCTTGATGCCCTGAGGACGGAGAATGCGTCCGAGATCGTCTTGTGCCTCGAGATTATCGGGATTAACCATCGCAATCAAGACGGAAGGCGGCTCTCCCTCTGTTTTGGAAAGGGGAACGAGTTGGTGGCGGCGACAGATATCAATGGGAATTAATTCTTCAATCAAATCTGCCATTTGATTGTCGGCCGTTGCTTCGACTTCCGGATCGAGGGAATCGACTCCGTAGAGGATTTTAAGTTCGAACAGTTGCTGCTTCTTGTATTGGCGCTGGAGTTCTGGTGTGAGTTGGCGACCCGTAATATTTTCGATCGCTTCAGTGAGGGGACGACCGGTTTTGCGCATTTCGGCCAGTGCTTGCTTCATCTGGTCGTTGTTCGCAAAACCCGCTTGAATGATTTTGTTACCAAACGGAGAAAAATCATTGCGAATCGTGAGGGCGCGGGAACGTCGCGGGGATCTAGGTTTTGATTGGGTCATAGTCGGTGCGGATTTCCTGACAGAATGATGGGGATTCGGACTGGGAAAGGGGAATCGCCAGACTTTCATCCTCTTTGCTTTTCTTCAATCATTCCCCCTACGGGAAGAGAAATTGCTAAAGCCCGGTTGAGGAATGCGAGGGATGGGAGCGGATTCGGCTCGGACTCATCCGATTGGGATCGAAGGGCCGATCTCGCCTCGATAAGCCTCAACTATCCATGATGATAACTTTGAATTTTGACACTGGAAACAGGTTTACTCCGAACCAGAGAAAAATCGCGACTTTCCATGCTAAGTTTTGTAAATAAACGACTGAAACCCATCAAAAGCATAAATCTCGACAGGAGAGGATCGGCGATGGGGAAAGGGCGGTATGATAGTTCAAGATATGAAAGCGTTCTCTCGAAAAATGTACCCTCGAGCAATAATGCAGCCTCGATTTAGGACATTATCGAGAAACGCAACTGAGAAACGCGGGGATAGTTAGCAAACTGCGCGATTGCGATCGCCTCGTTTCCCAAATATATTTTTACAGTAGCAGTTGACGACATTCAATTTAAGGCACAATTTAGGGCAAGATGATCGACGATCGAAAGCAGTCAGAAACAACCTTAGAACATCCAGAAGGGTCCTTAGATTCATCTGAAGATAAGGCGAAGGAAAATGACGCGACCCAAGCCGGCGCATCAGGAGGGAACACGCCTCCGGAGGGCGTTCAGGGCGAATCGGAACTCAATTCCCCCATCGAATCTGGGGCTTCTGACCCCCGCGACGAAAATCGAGAAGAACCGACCTTAGACGCGCTCGAACTCAAAGATCTCGAAATTGGCGAGGTAGAAGGGGGTTCGGATTCGGGCGCACCCAAAGCCGGAGCCTCTCGGGGGGAAGGAAACCAAACCGAGGCAGAAGCTCCTCCCCCTCACGTTCAAGCCGCCCAATTGCAAATTATGGAAGCCCTGCAACTGGAAATCGAGTCTCTCAAACAGCGACTGGCCAAGCAAACCGAACAAGCCGAATCCGTCAAGGCTCAATCGGTGAGAATTGCTGCCGATTTTGACAACTTTCGCAAGCGGACGCAAAAAGAGAAAGAAGATCTCGAAGTGTTAGCAAAATGCAATACCATTAGCGAACTCTTACCCGTGGTGGATAACTTCGAGCGAGCGCGATCGCAAATTCGCCCGGCCAATGAAGGAGAAATGGGCATTCACAAAAGCTATCAAGGGGTCTATAAAAATTTAGTCGATTGTCTCAAGCGCTTGGGGGTATCCGCCATGCGACCCGAAGGCAAAGAATTTGACCCCAATTACCACGAAGCTATGCTGCGAGAACAAACTGCCGAATACCCCGATGGTACCGTCATCGAACAATTGGTACGCGGTTACACCATCGGCGATCGCATCCTGCGTCATGCTATGGTCAAAGTTGCCGCAGCCCCCGAAGAAGAAACAAATCCTTCAACTGAGGGTAATATAGACTCGAATTCGGACGGCGAAAGTCCATCCGAACAGTAAACAGGGAACAGTAAACAGGAAATGATTATCCAGTGCCAGAACTGGTAACTGATAACTGATAACTGATAACTGATTCACAAACCAGTCTCTTGCACACTTATAAAACCCGATCGCTATGGGAAAAGTCATCGGTATCGACCTAGGCACCACGAATAGTTGCGTTGCCGTTCTCGAAGGGGGAAAACCCATTGTCATTCAGAACAGCGAAGGGGGTCGCACGACCCCCAGTATGGTCGGTTTTGGCAAATCAGGGGAGCGTTTGGTCGGTCAGCTTGCCAAGCGTCAAGCCGTCACCAACGCCGAAAACACCGTCTACAGTATCAAGCGCTTTATCGGTCGTCGTTGGGACGATACCGAAGCAGAGCGCTCTCGCGTGCCTTACAAATGCGTCAAAGGTCGGGATGAAACGGTAGACGTACAGATTCGCGGCAAAAATTACACGCCCCAAGAAATCTCGGCCATGATTTTGCAAAAGCTCAAAACCGATGCCGAGCAATTCTTGGGAGAACCCGTGACTCAAGCTGTCATCACCGTTCCGGCATATTTTACCGATGCCCAACGACAGGCGACGAAAGATTCGGGAACCATTGCTGGTTTAGAAGTCCTGCGCATTATCAACGAGCCGACGGCAGCATCTCTGGCCTATGGGATGGAAAAACAAGACCAAGATCAACACATTCTTGTATTTGACTTGGGCGGCGGGACCTTTGACGTTTCCATTCTCCAACTCGGAGATGGGGTCTTTGAGGTCAAAGCAACTTCTGGCAACAACCACCTCGGGGGCGACGATTTCGATAATGCGATCGTGCGCTGGATGATCGATAACTTCAGAGAACAAGAAGGGGTCGATCTCGATGGGGATAAAATGGCATTGCAACGCCTGAGAGAGGCGGCAGAAAAAGCGAAAATTGAACTTTCCAGCGTTGGCAGCACCTCCATTAACCTGCCCTTCATCACTGCCGATGAAACGGGTCCGAAGCATTTAGAAACGGATCTGGCGCGATCGAAATTTGAAGAACTCGCCCTCGAACTGATCAAAGGCACGGTTCTTCCCGTCAAACAGGCGCTTAAAGATAGCGACCTCAAACCCGGCGAAATTGATCGCATTATCATGGTGGGCGGTTCTACCCGCATTCCCTCCATCGGCAAAGCCATTCGCAAATTCTTCAACAAAGAACCCGATCGCTCCGTCAATCCAGATGAAGCCGTCGCCCTCGGAGCGGCCATTCAAGCTGGGGTTTTGGGGGGAGAAGTCGAAGATTTATTGCTGCTCGATGTAACGCCCTTATCCTTGGGCATTGAAACCCTGGGAGAAGTCTTTACGAAAATCATCGATCGCAATACCACCATTCCCACCAGTAAATCTCAAGTTTTTTCCACGGCGATCGACGGTCAAACCTCCGTGGAAATTCACGTTCTCCAAGGAGAGCGGGCCATGGCGCGGGATAATAAGAGCTTGGGCAAATTTCTCCTGACGGGGATTTTACCCGCCCCTCGCGGCGTACCGCAAATCGAAGTCAGTTTTGAGATTGACGTGAATGGAATTTTGCGAGTCGGCGCTCAAGATAAAGCCACCGGGAAAGAACAAAGCGTCAGCATCACCAATACAGGGGGTTTGAGTTCCTCAGAAGTCGAAAAAATGCGGGCAGAAGCCGATCGCTATGCCGAACAAGACCGTCGGCGCATGGAATTGGTAGACTTGAGAAATCAGGCCGACAGCATCGCCTATACCCACGACACCACCCTGAAAGAGAATGCCGATTTGATTCGCGAAGATCTGAAAGTGAGGGCAGCAGAAAAACGAACGGTTTTAAATGCTGCTCTTGAAGATAACGCCCTCAGCCTCGAGGAAATCAAAGAAAGCCTCGAGGAATTCAAACAAGCCGTTTTAGCCGTGGGAACTGACTTGTATAATCGCGCCAATCAAGGCACGAGCGAAGAGTTCGAACGGGTGGAAGAAGCGGAAATGCCCGCAAGCGAACAGCCGACTGAAATTGTCAGCGACGAAGGAGAAGAAGTTGAAGAAGACGAATTCACCTTTGATTTTGACGATGACGAGCAAGATGGGGAAACGGACTACGAACCCGTAGATTGATTTCTCAATCCCTCGCGGGATCAATCGTTGATTGATAATGGATAATGGATAATTAATAATTAAAATTGCACACCCAATCGATCGGCACCTATGGCAGGCGACTACTACGAAATTCTCAATATCTCCCGCGATGCCAGTCCAGATGACATCAAGCGCGCATACCGCCGCCTCGCGCGGAAATATCATCCGGATGTCAACAAAGAACCGGGAGCGGAAGACCGATTCAAAGAAGTCAATCGCGCTCACGAAGTCCTCTCCGACCCAGAAATGAAAGCGAGATACGATCGCTTTGGCGAACAGGGCGTAGCGGGAGGTGCCGGCGGCTTCTCGGACTTTGGAGATGTGGGAGGTTTCGCCGACATTTTCGAGACGATCTTTAGCGGTTTTGGCGGTGGCGGCGCACCGGGGGGAACGACCCAGCGCCGACGCAGCGGCCCCGTGCGGGGGGATGACCTGCGACTCGATTTGAAATTAGAGTTTCGCGAAGCCATTTTTGGTGGAGAAAAAGAAATCCGCATCCCCCACCTCGAAACTTGTCAAACCTGTAACGCGACTGGGGCCAAACCGGGAACGGGGGTAAAAACCTGTCAAACCTGCAACGGCACGGGTCAGGTGCGCCGGGCAACGCGCACCCCTTTTGGCAGTTTTGCCCAAGTTTCGGTTTGTCCCACCTGTAATGGGGAAGGACAAGTCATCGAAGAGAAATGCGAGACCTGTAGCGGTGTCGGTCGCATCCAAGTCACGAAAAAGTTAAAAATTACTATTCCCCAAGGGGTAGATAACGGCACGCGCTTGCGGGTCGCCCGAGAGGGAGATGCAGGATTGCGAAATGGTGCGCCTGGAGATTTATACGTTTATCTCTTCGTCGAAGAAGATAAGGAGTTTAAACGGGATGGCGTGAATATCCTATCAGAAATTACGTTGAGTTATTTACAAGCGATTCTCGGCTGTCAAATCCCGGTCAATACCGTAGATGGCGAAACAGAATTAACTGTGCCTCCAGGGACGCAACCCAATACCGTTCTAACCTTAGAGGATCGCGGCGTACCCCGTTTGGGCAATCCCGTCAGTCGCGGCGATCACTTAATTACGGTCAAGATTGATATTCCCACGCGAGTGAGTGCCGAAGAGCGGGAATTATTAGAGCAATTGGCAAAAATTCGCGGTGAAGCAGCAGGCAAAGAAGGTGGATTAGAAGGCTTCTTAGGAAAAATGTTTCGCGGCTAACCTTTTCAATGAACAACGAACAATGAGCAATGAACAATTACTAACCAACAATACTTCGACTTCGCTCAGTGCAGACAACCAACAACCAACAATTCTAGATTTACGAGGAACTCCCTGTCCGATTAATTTTGTACGGACTAAATTGCGTTTAGAGCAAATGGAGTCGGGGAAGCTCTTGGAAGTTTGGCTCGATCGCGGCGAACCCATAGAACAAGTCCCCGATAGCTTGGTCATGGCAGGTTACGTGATTGAAGCCAAGGAAGACCGTTCGGAATATTTTGCCTTGCAGGTGAGGAGTTAGATTATGAATAGCAATCGATGAAGATGTTGGGAACGGTAGTTGCCATTCAGGCGAATTTTTATCGCGTGCGCTTGAATGAATCTTGGGAAGGACATCAGTATTTATTGTGTACGCGGCGATCGCGTTTAAAGAAGCTCGGTCAGAAAGTTATGGTGGGCGATCGCGTCGAGATAGAGAATCCAGATCGACAAGACGGACGGGGAGCGATCGCGGCAATTTCACCCCGCAAAACTCTTTTACAACGCCCTCCCGTGGCCAATGCCGACCAAATCTTACTCCTCTTTGCCCTAGAAGAACCTACCCTCGATCCTTGGCAATTGAGCCGTTTCCTCGTTCAAGCCGAATCTACTTCCCTTACGCCACAATTGTGCCTCAATAAAAGCGATCTAATTGCAGAAGAAGAGAGACGAGATTGGCAGAGGAGACTTGAAAAGTGGGGCTACAATCCGATTTTTCTGAGCGTCCTGCAAGGAGAGGGATTAGAACGATTGGGGCAAATTTTAGCAGACCGAATTACCATTGTTGCCGGGCCTTCAGGAGTAGGAAAATCGAGTTTGATCGGCAAACTCATTCCCGATATTCAGTTGCGCGTGGGAGAAGTTTCGGGTAAATTGCAGCGCGGTCGCCATACCACCCGTCATGTTGAGTTATTTGAGTTACCCGAGGGGGGTCTGTTAGCCGATAGTCCGGGATTTAACAAACCCGATTTAACTTGTGATGCCGTCCAACTCACGCAATATTTCCCGGAAATGCGATCGCGAGAGCAATCCTGTCAGTTCCGCAATTGCTTGCACCGAGACGAGCCAAATTGTTCGATTCGGGGAGATTGGGAACGATACGAGCATTATCTTGTATTTTTGGAAGAAACTCTCGCACGGGCAGAATTTTTGCAGCAACAACCCGATGAAGAAGCAACAGTCAAATTAAAAATCAGGGGTTCGGGAAAGCGAGAGTACGAGCCGAGATTGGAGAGTAAAAAATATCGCCGTCAGTCCCGTCGCCTTCGTCATCAAACGCTTCAGGAGCTAGTTGAAGAAGCAGAAGTTGAAGATTGATCGAGGCTTTTACCCTGTCGTTCTTGTTCTCGCCAAGTAAAAACTATTTTCTCTTCTGCCTGACGAAATTCAATATTGAAGCGATCGAAAACATCTTCTCGACCCAAAAGCATGATATCTGCGGTTTCGTTTTGTATCCAAGCAACCGGTGCTTTAAATTGATACCCGTCAATTGAAAATTCAATCCGTCGCAAAACATACTCTACTGCACCTCCCAATGTTTGCCCGACTAAAATTTCTTCGCGATCGGCTAAAGCAAATCCTAAGTTTTTGCCGATTTGAAACGAAACAACGCTAAAATCTGCCCCTGAATCAACTAACATCGTTAAATTAACTTCTCGCTCTTGATTCCGTAAATCGACTGAATAATTAGGTTGCCATTCATGACGGCTAACAGTACGAAAATAAATCGGTAAAATGACAATTGAGCCTGTAAATCCGGGAACCACATAAATTGAATAGACAACACCTGCGGCATCTGCTTCTTTGATGACAGTTTGTAAATCTTGGTTGACGGCAATAATTCCATCGCCGTTGTAAGCAACATATTGATGAGCGTATTTTTGTAAATCTCGGAGATTGCGATTGAGCCATTTCAACATGCGATCGCGTTCTTCTGGAGGAATATTAGCAGTCATGTCGGGAAAGATAAACGATGGGCGAGGAGAGAATGATAAATTATATTACTTTTTCTTTATTATATGCCGAGGGAGTTACGATAACCGTTAAAATACGTTGCATCTTGTATCCTTCACAACTTCAAGATTTACCGATGGCACTCAATCTCTCTCAATTTGGTCAGCGAATGTCTCAACGCACGGGAGTGCGAGAGATTATGAAAGATATTATTGAGACTTTAAGAGCGGGGAAAGGGCAAGAATTTATTAATTTGAGCGCGGGAAATCCAGTAATTTTGCCGGAAATCGAACAATTATGGCGAGATTGTACGGCAGAACTATTAGCAGATGGCGACTATGGAGAAGTGGTTTGTCGCTATGGAATGTCCCAAGGATATGCACCTTTAATTGAAGCGATCGCAGAAGATTTTAACCAACGCTATAACTTAAATTTAAGCGAGCGAAATATTTTAATTTCACCGGGTTCTCAGGCACTCTATTTTTATGCTGCAAATGCTTTTGGCGGTTATAGTCCCGATGGAAAACTCAAGCAGGTTATTTTACCCTTAAATCCCGATTATACGGGTTATGGCGGCGTAAGTTTATTTCCCGAAGCCGTTATTGCTTATCAACCCAATCTAGAGATAGAAGAAAAGGCACACCGTTTTAAATACCACCCCAATTTAAACCAAGTCAAAATAGACGAACAAACAGGATGCGTTATCTTTTCTCGTCCGTGCAATCCAACGGGAAATGTTTTGAGCGATCGCGAAGTCGAAACAATTGCCGAGTTAGCCAAACCTTACAATGTTCCCGTGTTTATTGATTCTGCTTATGCACCCCCCTATCCAGCTTTAAACTTTACGGAAATGCGTCCGATTTTGGGAGACAATATCGTGCATTGTTTGAGTTTATCGAAGGCAGGTTTGCCGGGGGAGAGAATTGGCGTTGCGATCGCCAGTCCAGAAATTATCGATATTCTCGATGGGTTTCAGAATAATAGCTGCATTCACTCTCCTCGTTACGGACAGGCGATCGCGGCAAAGGCGATCGCGTCGGGACGTTTAGCAGAACTGTCAAAAACCATCATTCGCCCCCATTATCAACAAAAACTGGAGGTTTTAGAGACTACTTTAGAGGCAGCATTACCGCAAGATTTACCATGGTTTTTGCATCGTGGCGAAGGTTCGGTTTTTGCGTGGTTGTGGTTGCAAAATTTACCGATTACGGATTTGGATTTGTACCAAAAGTTAAAGGAAACAGGAGTCATTCTCGTACCGGGATCTACCTTTTTCCCCGGTTTGCAGGAGGAGTGGGAACACAAACACCAATGCTTGCGGATTAGTTTAACGGCGACACCGGAGGATATTGTTAAAGGGATGAAGAAACTGGCAGAAGCAATCGTGCGAGTTTATTCTCGGTAAGTTATTTTTGAGTCAGTGAAGACAAATTAATCGAAGATGCCAAAAATATTAAAGAAGTTTAGAAATGAGAAAAAGTTGCCAATCGGCGCTAGAATCGACCCCGCAATATCCGTAACTTCCGTTAGGGATGAAGGTTGAACCACGACAATGTCCCCATTCAATAAGAGGGGGTTGTTCTCATCATTAATTCCTTGGGACAGATCTAATTCAATCTCCTGACGTAACAAAGTACCATTGGGATTTAAGCGAATCAACTCCACCTTACTTTGACGGGCACGATTGTTGAATCCTCCGGCTGCTAAAATTGCTTGATTTAAAGGCGTATTCGGTCGTAAGGTTTTTGTCCCCGGAGAGTTCAATTCTCCGACAATATTGACCTCAATTGTTTGAGGTGAAAAAGTCGCGGGAGCTAAAATACCAATCTCCGTCAGATCGATTTCTTCAGCTTTGGGAACAATGATACTATCTCCGGGTTGTAAAGGAATATCCTGCTCTAAATTTCCCCCTTGGAGAATTTCCCATAAATTAATGCTGACGATCTCTTCTTCTCCCGTCCGTTTGATGCGTCGCAAGCGAACATTCCTTACGTCAGCAAGGGGGGTAATTCCTTCGGCAATACCGAGCGCTTGGGTGACGGTTGGCGGTTCCTCAGATCCTTCCGCACTCACCGTATGAATCCCCGGACGCAGCACTTCTCCGGTTACGGCAACTTGTACCGGAGTGGTGGTTTTGGGGAATAATTTAGAGTCGGAAATCGTGCGACTTTCCACCCGATCGATCGCGGTTGCGGTGGGAACGAATAGGCGATCGCCGTCTCGCAAGACCACATCTTGAGAAAGCTCCCCTTGCTGAATCAACCCCCACAAATCGATGGTGTAAAATTCTTCTATCCCCTGATAAGTGCGGCGAATTTCCACTTGACGGACATTGGCTGAGAGGGTAATTCCCTCAGCCAAATCGATCGCCTCGGTGACGCTCGGAAAGCCCGTTCCTTCGGTTGGATTGACGGTATAAGACCCCGGACGGTTGACCTCTCCCGCGATCGCCAATCTCACGGGACGGGGAGAAATCAGCCCGAGGGTGACAAGAGGACGAACTAAAAGCGATCGATAGCGTTGGGAGATTTTTTTTGAGGCTTCTTCAAGGGTGAGATATTGCACCAAAACCGTACCAATTGCCGGTAAGTTGAGCGTGCCGTCAATGAGAACCGGATATTCCCCGTTATATTCTTCTACGTTAAAAATGGTCATCTGTACGCGATCGCCGGCTCCGAGGGTATAGGGGCGATCGGGAGGAGGACTCAGGGATGGGGGAGCAAAAGGCGTTTCGGGGAATGGGGGAGCAAAGGGCGCTTCGGGGAATGGGGGCGGAGGAGAGAAAGGAACGTTGTTTTCTAAGGTGGGAATTTGAGCATCTGCGCTTTGGGTGGCGATCGCTAAACTCCAAGTAGCAAAAAGTAAGAAATATCTTTTTTTTAAATATTGAGTGCAAGCAGGCATTATTTTAGATTTGTTGGGATTGATAGCAATTGTAGAGAATCAAAATATCCGATCGGCTCTTTTCGGGCGATCGTGCGGATGTAAACTCAGTGTATCATTTTCATACTTTGCTTTTTTTTGTCAATATCGAGTGTTTGGGGCGATCGCCCTCGAGCCATAGCGTAAGATAGATCTATTCTTGTTAACAAAAATCGAGGCGATCGTGGCACTTCGAGAACAAGTGAAAATATTGAGACGGGGAGTCAAAGCGTGGAATCGATGGCGGCAGGAGAATAAGAGCGTTAGGATTGACCTCCGCGATGCCAAACTCAACAGCCTCGATCTCCAAAATGTCGATCTCAGAGCCGCAGATCTCCGGCAGGCCAGACTCAGTTTTTCCAGACTCAACGATGCCAATCTCAGCAATGCTAACCTTTGGTATGCCAAACTCGGCGGTGCTAACCTTAGCAATGCCAATCTCAATGAGGCTAATCTCAGAGGTGCAGATATCGGTGTTACCACGGTTAGTAATGCCAGTTTTCGTTTTGCTTGTCTTGACGGTGCAGATCTTATTGAGGCTAAATTCATCGCTACCGACTTCAGTTTTGCCAATCTTGCTTCGATTCGAGCACTCCGTACCAATTTTGAGGGTGCAACTCTAACGGGAGCCTGCATTGAAGATTGGAATGTGAATCGTGAGACCAATCTCAACAATGTTGTTTGCGAGTATATTTTTCTCAACGCCAAAAAACGCAACAGCCAAGCCGGTTATAGCGATCGCTTTCCTCCCATTCCAGCAACGTTTGAACCCGGAGACTTTACCCGACGGATTCAAAACTCCCTCGAAGCTGGCGATCGGGCTTTTCGAGAAGGTTTTCCCCGATCCTAATTAATAAGGCGAGGTTGTTATTAAAAACGGCATTAGCGATCGCAATTCGCATGAACCGAATAAAAGCGATCGCTCTTTTGCCCAATAAAAATCCCCCCATCGCGCGATCGGAGGGAATGAGGAGAGGTGGACTCGTGCGAAAATCCTCAAGGGGTGACAACCCAGTTAAAAGGTAGACTGTATAAGGGATAGAGCGGTGAGACCTTTCTGAAAAAAGAGGCGTTTATGAGGTTTGAGATTCATCAAACGAATAGCAAGG
>JBCCVR010000113.1:0-24377 GCA_039194995.1 Cyanobacteria bacterium P01_E01_bin.42
TCATAGAGTTGTCGGTCTAGACAACTCTATTCTTTTTGGGGACGTTTGCCAAGTTCCTTTCTCCACACGCTTTTCAGCCTGCTTGTCACCCCTTGAGGTCTGAAGCCACTCTTATTTGCAAATAATCTGGTCTCAAAATCGCTCTGTTTGTGGGTCGAGGTCTCGATGTTTGCGGGTCGTTACAGGTAGGGGGGCGATCGAGGAGTGGGTTTTGCCTTAATTTCAATTCTGACTCTTTTTGCGTGTCAATAAAGGCAGAAGAGAAAGGAGTGTTAAAAGTCCGAGAGCAAGACATAAAGGAATATATTTGCCGCTTTCTAAGGCTGTTTTTCCAGTGACTCCCAACCACGTATAAGCGAGAGTGCCGGGGATAATTCCGAAAAAAGTGCCAATCGAATAAGTTCTCAGATCGATAGGCGTGAGACCGAATAAAAAATTAACGATATTAAAGGGAGAAATGGGTGCAAAACGTACCGCTAAGACAAAATGAAGGGGCATTTTAGCGACAGCTTCTTCAAAACATTTGAGGCGATGGTGCTGCTGAAACTTATTTTTTGCCCAGTTTCTCAAACAATAACGGGCGGCGCAAAATGCCGCGATTGCCCCCAAAGTCGCCCCCACCACTGACCAAATCGTTCCCCAAATCAACCCGAAAACCAAGCCCCCCGTTATAGTTAAAATCGTCCCCGGAATGCCGAAAACCGTTAAAATGATATAAGCGCCAATAAAGGGACAAAACGCCCAGTTCCCACAGTCAGCGAATTGACTCAGCCAAAACTCGCGATCGAGGAGAATAGTTTTTAAAGGATCGAGAAAATATAAAAATAAACAAATTCCCAAAATAAAGAACCCAAACCGATAAAGTTTGCGGATTGGGAAAGAAGCTAAAAATGAGAATTTGCGTCGCATAGTTTACAATTAGGCTGAGATTAAAATTGGCAGATGCCCTTATTTTTCGATCTGGAATTTACCATTTCAACGCTAACTATAATAAGATGAGTTGAGAGTGCGAGACAAGACACTTTCAATGAATTAACTTTCGAGGCTATCTGCCGTAAATTGAGCAGAAGCATCCGTTTCGCCTTCCAATTGTTCGTCAAGGGCTTTCTTGGCAATTTTGGTCACAACAACCGTCACCGCAGCCGTCGCGATAAAACCGACAATCCGGATAATCCATGTAATTGTACTATTTCCTTCGCCGCCACCCGCGCCTAAAGTTGCCAGATCGCCCGCTAAAGAACCGAGATAAACATACATTACCGTTCCGGGCATCATACCAATCCAAGAGGCTAGCACGTAATCTTGTAGAGAAACTTGGGTAACTCCGAAAGCGTAATTCAAGAAGACAAAGGGAAAGATAGGAGAAAGTCGCGTCAAACCGACGATTTTCCAGCCCTCTTTGGCAACAGCTTTATCGATCGCCTTAAATTTAGGTTGGCTTTCAATTTGCTTGGAAACCCAACCTCTGAGGAAATAGCGTCCGACGAGAAAGGCAACCGTTGCGGCTGCTGTGGAGGCGATCGAGACGTAAATCGAACCTTGTCCGACTCCAAAAATTACCCCAGCACCTAGGGTTAAAATTGCCCCGGAAATCAGCGCGACCGAAGCAGCAATATAAATCCCCGTAAAAACAATCGGAGCCCAAATTCCCAAACCGTCAATCCAAGTTAAGGTATTTTGCAAGACGGTATTGATATATTCAGTAATCCCTAAGAACTTAGCTGCCACAATTAAACCCGCAACCCCTACTGCGATCGCGATAAACTTCAAAATCGATTTCAGTTTGTTATTTTTTTGAGTTTCAACCATTGTGAACCTCCTCCGAATGACTGTAAATAATTCATTTAACCATCGGGAAAACAGTCCCCAAGGCAATTGTAAGATCGGTATGTAGGGACGTAGCATGCTACGTCCCTACAGTATCCCTATATCAAAGCACCACCGCAGCTAGAACCGCATCCTGACGTACAACCGTAACAATACTTTTCTGTTTGTACCTCCCGAATGATATCCAAACTATTCAATTCGAGTAATTTGGCCACAGTAAACGTTTCCCCATTTTCCATTTTTGCGGGAAATCCTTCCATCTGATTAAAATCGCAGTCATAAACGTTCCCTAAATAATCGATAGAGAGTTCGTTTAAACACATCAGACTATCGAGAGTATTGGCATTGTAGTGGTTTTCTAAAAACTTGACGTAAGAATGGAAAATTTCTTGACGTTGTAAATATTGTTTTGTCCGACCGATGGGAATGTTGGTAATCGTAAATAAGCGATTGAAGTGAATGCCAAAATGTTCGTCTAAATACGCTTTGTAATCTTTCTCTAACTTTTGTTGATCGGGAGTCAGAGAAAAATTTTCATTTTTCGGTAACGCAGGATTGTAAACCAGATCGAGAACCAGTTCGGGATCGATCCCATAACCTAGCTCATTTAAACGCTGAATGGCGCGCACAGAAGCATTGTAAACGCCTGCACCTCGCTGATTATTAACATTCGCTTCTAGATAGCAAGGAAGAGAAGCCACAACTCTTAATTTATGGCAGGCAAAATAGGCGGGTAAATCGTCGAATCCCGGTTCAAAAAAGATTGTTAAATTAGAGCGAACGATAACTTCTTTTCCCTTCTGTTTAGCGGCTTCAACGATGGGTTTGAAACCATAGTTCATTTCGGGCGCTCCTCCTGTCAAATCCACAGTTTGGATTTGCTCGAAACGTTGAATTATCTCGATGAGTTGCTCGCAAACTTCTGGCGATAATTCTTCTATCCGTTTGGGTCCCGCTTCTACGTGACAGTGAGTGCAAGCTAAATTGCAACGCCGTCCTAAATTAATTTGTAAAACTGTAATTTGTTGCTTTTCGAGGGGTGTTTCGATTTTTTGAGCAAAAGGTGTAATTCGAGTATTTGTTTTTTTTGTTGGTAGAGGGGAAGTTACCATAGTTGGGTGATTTTGAAAAATTTAAGGTGGATAAACTATAGCACGGATATCAGGGAGGAGATATCGAGAGGTTGCGCTTTCGGGATTGATTTTTATAACTTGTTTTCATTCAATCGGGTCTAACTGAAATTTTCCTGAGATTTAACTGGATGGATGTGGAGAATATTTTTCAGTCAAAAATGATACGGAGGAGATCGATCCGAAGAAAACAGCTTGCATCGGGAAGATTGCGGATGCGAACGAGATCGAAAAGCTGTTTCTTAAATCTATGGAAAAATGAAGATTGCGGGAAAATACCGTATTTCCCCCCACAACCAAAGGAGATCCGCAAGATGTCAGTTGACAAGAAAAAGCGATCGCCCTAAGCCAAAAAACTCGTTAAACTTTCCTTATCCTTAAAGATCGCCTGTTATGATGGGAATATATTGATGAATAAATCCAGTTATTGGAGTTCAGTAGAAATGCTGCGCCGCTTTTTTCTCGTTCCTGCCTTGGCGATCGCGGGGATCTGCTCCTTAGCCTCGGGGGCGAAAGCCGATACGGTTAACTTTTCTGGAGTCGTTCCCGACTCTTGCGCTTTTGGAGTTGCTACCAATGGCACATTACAATACGATCCAGCGACTCCCAATCTTTTAACCAGTAATGGAGTGCCACCTTTTCCAGCAACAATAGAAATTACTTGTCCGAGTGGCGGTACTGTAGAAGTTGCCGACCCCGTTCCGGGCGCGAATCCCATGCCTACGACGGACAGGGCTTGGGTGATTGGGATCAACGGTACAATCGATTCGCCAGCCGGTGGGGGCGGAATTTTACCGATTACGGGTTCGCCGATTGCAGAAACGCTTGAAGTACATATGGAAGCTGTCAGCCTCGGACCACCTCTCGCTCCCGGAACGTACAGTTATACAGTAACATTGACGGCAAATCCCTAGTTGCTCGCTCGGACAAATTCAAGCATGGCTTTCGTTCCCAAACAACAAGTATTCGCGCGCTATTTAGGCGGATTTCTTCTCGGTTTATCCGCTTGGTTGGGCAACGTCCATGCTTTCGCTCAACTGGGTGTTTCCCCCATTGTCCTCGAAATTCAAGCGCGTCGGGGGCAAAGTCAGGGCTTTATTAGCATCTACAACACCGGAAGCGAGCCGTATCGCGCTCGAGTGTACGCGCAACCGTTCACCTACGATCGCGATCGCGGCTTCCAAGCACTCCCCGAAACGCCCCTCGATTTAACGCCTTACTTGCAATTCACCCCGCGAGAATTGGTCGTGCAACCCGGACAAAATCGCAGGGTTCGCCTCATTGGTCGTTTTCCCCCCAGTTTGGCAGAAGGAGAGTATCGCACCGCTTTGATGGTGGAGGGATTAGATCCCGTAACAATCGTTGATGGGGCGGGAAATACCCTCAACATCGTGCAACGAATTGCCGCAACGGTTTTTGTGCGCAATGGCGAGTTAGAAGCAGAATTAGTCGCCGATCGCGCTTTTTGGGATGCCCAAAGCCGACAAATTATCATTTTGGTGCAAAATTTAGGAGGAGCATCCGCCAGACCGGGAGTTGAATGGCGCTTGCTGCAAGGCGGAACGGAAATCGATCGCGGCGAAATTTCTCCGGAAATCGTTTTGGCTGGGGGCGATCGCCATCTGCGGATCGCTTATCCCGAAGGAAAAGAGATTCCTGCACCTGGGACGTATCAACTTCAAGGAGAACTCATTTGGCACGAGGATAATTATCGTCAGCAATACCAAGAATCTTTTCAGATTGATTTAGTCCTTGAATAAGTCTTACTTCCCTCTTGAGAAGGGCTGGGAGTGGGTTGTTATTAGTTGTTTGTTGTTGGGGAGACGGGGATTTTGATTTCTCGCACATTGCTCTGTTGTTTGACGATCGCTTTCTCGTTGGGAGGAATGAGATCGGCATTCTCGCAGATTCCTCCCCAACTGGACAAAAATAAACCCAATGCAGAGATCCCAGACCGAGAAGAAAACGAAACGCCGTTTTTCTCCCCCAATCCCAGTTTTCCCACTATTATCGTCGGTATCGATATCAATCGCAGAGCCGCGATCGCGGGAACGCCTGTAAGAGGCTTAGAAGACGGGACGCAAGCAATTAATTTGTCGGCTTGGCTCGTTCCCTTTGACGTGGTGCGAGAGGCGTTAAACTTGGAAATTACGCCCTTAGAAGGCGACATGTTGGAGGTGCGATCGCCCTATAGCGTCACCCAAATCGATCGCGATCGCCTGCAACGAGATCCGGAACTGGGGCGGGTTTTTTCCGTGGCGCAAATTGAAGAGTTTTTTGGTATTTCCGTGGCATTCGATCTAGCAAACTACACCCTGAATTTTCAAACTCCCCGCGTCTCCCAAACCTTTCGCCCCGGATCGCCTCCCCCTCCCGTGGATGTGGAAGGACTTGACAAGATTCAACCCGATGACTTCTCTATCTCTGCGATCGAACAACGCCTCGATATTGCCGGAGTGGAAGGACGTTCGAGTAATACGCGCGGAGATACAGCGATCGTCGGCACCGTCGCCCGAGGTAGTTACTTTTTTCGCCTCAATCAAAACAATTTCAACGACTCGCGCACTTGGAGTCTCGCCGAAGGGCAATATTTGCGTCAGGGAGATCGCGCCGATTACGTTTTGGGGACTCAATCCACCTTCTGGAGTAGCGGCGAAAGAGGAGATTTTCTCGGCTTTACCACCATCCAACGGCAAGGATTTACACCACCAACCTATCCCCGTCGGGGCGGATTCAACCCCGAAGAACGCTTGCGAGGTCAACAAGTCGGACGCACTATTGTCGGACGAGCAGAGCCGGGGACTTTAGTTCGGCTTATATTAGGATCGAGCGATTTAATCGATGAAATCTTGGTGGATTCTTCCGGGATTTATCGCTTCGAGGCCATTCCCGTGGGGCAAAATTCCTTTTATCAAGGGGGATATCGCCTCTTTCTCTATCCCGAAGGACGACTTTCCGCCCAACCGGAAGTGAGATCGCCCACTTTTACCAATGTGGCGGGACAATTAGAAGCGGGAACGTCGGCGACCATCGTTTCGGCGGGAGTGCGACGGGTCACGGGGGCAGCCGAAGCCGGACTTTTGGGAGAATTGGAAAATATTGCCGTGGGAGTGGGGCAGAGATGGGGGATTAGCGAAAATTTTACCTTTGGTTTGGGAGCAGTAGCCGATAATAACTTTCGCGGTTTGGGAGAACTCTTTTTCAGTCCCACGGGGACAAACTTTCAACTCGGAGCAAGTATTTTAACCCCCGATCGCGATGAAACTTGGGATATTAACTCTGAGATTTACTTTCGTCCCGTGCCGCAATTTTGGGCGAGATTTAATAGCGATCGCTTTTCTCGTCGTCTTAATCTGAATTGGCGAGTTTTTCCTAACCTTTCTCTTCTGGGAAGTTATGACAATATAAACGGTTTGGCCGGTGGCATTCAATCTGTGGCAGGCAGGAACAATTATTTCAGTTTCGTGCGGGCAACTTTAGATGAGGAAAATAATTTTCGCTGGAATATCATTCAGCGTTTGGGAACGATAGAGTTTACCCAACGAGGAACGGAAATTGGTTCGACTTCTGAACTCGATTTTAATCTTTCGGGCAATTCTTTCTTTGATTGGGGTCATTCTTTTTTAGTGGGATATGAAACCCGCAATTTTGGCAACGATAATGAATTAGCAACGTTAGGATGGCGCTATCGTTCCCCAGAAAGAGCGAGGGATGGGCGCTATCTTTATGCAGTCGAGGTGGGTTATGGGTTCGGTTCTTTGGGATCGGGATTGATTGCGACCGCGCAAACAACGGTTATTCCGGGGTTTTTACTGCGGGCAATTTATCAGGGAATTTCCGTCACTAGCGATCGCGAATCTTACCGTTTAGAACTGCTCTCCAGTATCAATTTACAGCCGCGACTGGCAGGGGGCGATCGCCGTTCGGAACGCCTGAGAACCCGAGGTGGTCTGGCAGTTTTACCGTTTTTTGATGAGAATGGTAATGGCGAAAAAGAAGCAGGAGAAACCTTATTTTCGGAAGGGGCAGAATTTCTTTTAATCCTCAACAATCAGCCGATCGCAGCCTTTCGACCCACCATCGATAATCAACAAGTTTTGTTACGCCTCCCTCCCGGTGTTTATCGCCTCGATTTGGATCCGGCGGGCTATCCCATCGATTGGCAACCCTTAGAATCATCTTATGCGTTTGAGGTCGTAGCAGGGAGTTACACGCCGATTTACGTGGCTTTTATTCCCGCTTATAGTTTATCGGGAGTGGTAAGCGATCGCGAGGGAAATCCCGTTTCGGGGGCAGTGGTCGAGGCCGTTAATTCTATTAATGGCGATCGCGGTTTTTCGGTGACGAATACAGCAGGGGTTTACTATATTGAAGGCTTGCAGCAAGGAGTGTATCGGTTAACCGTGAATAACCGATCGGCAGAACCCGAAGAGATTATTTTTGAGTCAGGATCGGAACGCTTTCAGGAGTTTAATTTGGCGATCGAGTAAGAATAGTTCTGTTTTCTATTTTCCCATTGCAAAGCCCAATTCTTCTACGGGGAGGCGCAGGATATCTTGTTCGTCCCGGGGCAATCTGGCGGCAATTTCTTCAGGGGTATCGAGTCCCAACGCAACGATCGCATCCCTCGGAATGCCAACTTGTGAAAGCGCCTCAATCGGAGCGCGATCGCTTAAAGCAAATTGTCCGATATACTCCCAAGATAGCCCCCCCATCGCTTGCGAACTTTCGACATTCAAGCCGCGATAAACGCGCAACTCGCAGGAATAGCCCGCTTCTTGGATTTTACGATGGAGCGGAAAAGGATAGGGCGTTAAACTCGGATAAATTCCCAGAGAATAACAACCTTCTTCAGGTTCGGGAAATTCCGGTAATTGCCATCCCTCATCAGCTTTCCAAATTGTTTGGCCTTTTTTCATGTTCGCCTCTGTTACTTTCAAAAACGCAGACGTAGACGGGTGCGCCGTTAAATTCTCCTTCATAACGAATTTCAAGCAAGCGCTTTCTATATTTTCGCGCAATTCGATAGCAGCGATTAGCATCGCTATATACCGCTACTTCTTCGCCTGGAGTCCAACCGTCGGGATTTTCTTCGTCTATCATCGGTTTTCGCGGGTTAAAATGCGATCGCCCTCCGTTGGGGATAGCGATCGCAATCAACTCAGTATAGCAATGGGTACGAACCCCAATCGCCGAATTCTAGCGATCGCCACGGCGACCCCGTTGAGGAGGCTCCATTTCGGCGAGTTGAGTGCGTTGTGCGGGGGTGAGGACTTCGCGAATTTGTAGCATGGTTTCGAAGCGGCGATCGCTGGCTCGATCGCGCAGATTTTCGATGGTTTGATACTGTTGGCGCAACTCGCTTTCAGAAGCGTTACCGGACATTAACGAGCGCATTTGTTCCCGGGCGCTTTTCATCTCTTCTCGGAGTCCTTCGGAATTGGCTTTGGCTTGTTCGCGAATGGCTTGGATTTGTTGTTGTTGAGCGTCGCTGAGATTCAGTTGCTCTAACATTCGCTGCATCCCGCGACCGCGACCGCCACGACCGCCGCGATCGCCGTCAGGGGCTTCTTGAGCGATCGCGGGGGAGTTGGTTTGCAATGCTTCCGTACCGATGAGTGCAGCAGTTCCGCCAAGGGTTAAAACGAGGGGAGAAGCGACGAGGAGAAAGAATTTAGAGAGTTTCATTGGAAGTGCCTCCGAAGTACCGTGGTTTTGTCTACGCTTCTATCTTAAAAAAACCCCCCTGTTATCGGCTTCGATCTCCAGACTCGAGTTGAATGGGACTTGAGGGTGAAACGAGCTTGTGACTTTTGACCCGGGCGGACGAGCGCGATCGCCCGTAGCTCGACAAAATCTGGCAGTGTTAAGATAACTCAACTCGATCCCCCCCAGCCCCCCTTATCAAGGGGGGAGAATCCGCAAGCCTCCCTTATTAAGGAAGGAGAATCCGGAAGTCCCCCTTATTAAAGTAGGGAAAATCCGGAAGTACCCTTATTAAGTAGGGAGAATCCGCAAGCCTCCTTATTAAGGAGGGAGAATCCGGAAGTCCCCCTTATTAAGGGGGATTTAGGGGGATCGAAACTTACGATATTTGGAACTAGCCACTCGGATTACAATACTGGTGAATTCAGCCGTTTTATTTTGCCATTTTCAACAACCGTCCCACCGATGTCGCGATGAGAAAAACCGCCGCCCCCAAACAACTAAAAGCACCCCCATAAAGAATATTGAGAAAAACTTTGCGATCGGGAGTCAAGGCAATTAATTCCGCAGAGCATTTTCCCGTCACTAAATTGAAGGGACTAATCATTAACATGACTCCAATTAAAAAGCATCCCCCGCAGAGGATTAAGGCAATTCCACCACCCAAGAGAATGGCATTCGGCCACACTTTTCCTGCTGTCATTTCAGTTATCAATTATCAGTTATCGGTTAATCGTATATTCAGATGAAACACGAACTCTGGAGCGATCGCTCGTTCCGCCTCCTACTTTACCTCGAATGGATTCTCCTTGGGGTTGCCCTGATTGCCACCGTTTCCCCGCACAATTTGCCCCCGCCCCATCGCATTCGCCTACCCCGTTGGCGATCGCGACCCTTCCCCATCGGCGCGATCGGCTGTATCGGTCTATTCGGTCTCCTTGGTTTGCGCCTACCGATGGGATCGAGGCTGCAACAAGTCCTCTATACCGCTTTGGGCTTTGGCTTGTGTTGGCTGGCGGTCTTTCTCGGAGGTCGTCGGGACTCCTTCTTTTTTGCCCTTTTGCTCATTGTTGTGATTCGCGCCTGCATTCTCTTTCCCTGGCCGGGACGCTTAACGGTTGCCTTTTGCGCTTACTTTTTCTTCCTCCTGCGCCTCCTGTTGCGGATTTATATGGCCACTCAACGCCATAATGCCATCAGACCGGGCGCGATCGCCTCGGAATGGTTGCGAATTGCTTTTAGTTTTGCCATTAATTCAGCCTTGTTGTTTGGGTTGGTGCTGGCTTTTGTTTTATTGTTAGTGGGGGCGTTGCTGTCGGAACGAGAAAGCCGCCAAGCCCTGAGCAAAGCCAACGATCGCCTGCGCCAATACGCCCTGCTCATCGAAAATCAAGCCACATTACAGGAGCGCACCCGCATCGCCCGGGAAATGCACGATTCCGTGGGTCATTCCCTCACTGCCCAAAGCATCCAACTGGAAAACGCGGCGGTCTATTTTGCCCGCGATCCCGATAAGTCTCGCCACCATCTCCAAGAGGCGCAACGCTTGGGGAAAGAGGCGCTCAAAGACGTGCGCCAATCCGTGGCCAGCTTGCGAAATTCGCCTTTACAGGGGCGATCGCTAGAGTCGGCGCTCAAAAAATTACTGCAAGAGTTCCAACAAACCACCCAAATTAAAATCGCATCCCGCATTCGCCTGCAAGATTCCCTCAACTCGGAAGTGCAAACCGTCCTCTATCGCATCGTCCAAGAAGCCCTCACCAATATCGCCAAACACAGCCAAGCCGATCGCGTAGAATTGGCGATCGGCTCGAGTCTCAAGGGCATCGATCTGGAAATTAAAGACAATGGCAAGGGTTTTGAACCCCGCGAAAATACCACGGGGTTTGGCTTACAGGGAATGCGGGAACGAGTCAAAGCCTTGGGGGGCAAATTCTCCCTCCACTCCCACCCCGGATCCGGCTGTCAAGTTCGAATTACGATTCCCGCACTTTAGTTATTTCTGGTTTGGCGCGATCGGCTTGCTGGCGGCTGTCCCTAAAATCCCTTTGAGGGGGTTAAGCGCTTTTTCTTCTAATGTTTTGCCCCGTACCCAGAGAACAGTACAAAATCCGAGGATCGATAGCCAAAATAGACATATTGGCTGCCATCCCCAAGATAAGCGATCGTACAGGGCAAAGGACATAAAACCCACGACAATGGGCAACCAACAAAACCAAGGAAAAGCCAAGATCGAAAAGAATTTTATCAATCTTAAATCAACTCCCTTTTTAGCCCTATACCAAATTCCCAAACCCCAGCCTAAAACCAAAGCCAAAGCCAAAGTCCAAGCCCCAGTCCCCACCACAGCCAAAGTCCAAGCCCCAATCCCAATCCCAACTACAGCCGTAGCCACAACCATAGCTAAACCCACAGCTACATTCACAGCCCAAAACATAACCTCAGCAGACCAAGCCCCATCCATAACGACAACCCCAGCCACAGCGCCAACTACAGCGCCAACTACAGCCACAGCTAGAACTAAAGGACTAGTCCCAACCACAACCACCAAAACTACAACCAAAGTCCTAGTCACAGTCACAGCCCCAACCAAAGCCCCAGCCATAGCCAAAACCACAACCAAAGCCACAGCCACAGTCCTAAATAAAGCTGTTATTCCTTCCCCAACTCGGTTTTTTCTGAGTAGCTGCTGCCATTCCTTACCAAAAGTATGGAATCCCAATAAACCTAGTGTGATCAATAAAGTTGAAGTTGGCTCTGATTTATCCCGTTCTAATCGGGTTTCCTGCCATAAAACTATCAAAAAAGATAAGATAACGACGATCGCCATTGCCATTAAGCTATTGAGCCAGTTTTCTGTCTGACTAATCATGAGGGTGACTATTTCAAAAACAGCCCCTAACGAAAGTAAGACAACGACGATTAAAATGACCCAATATTCCCAGCTATTTTGCAATTTATATTCTATTTCTTCATAAAGATTACGCCAGTCGTTAGGACGTGGAGAAGGATATTTGATTAAACGAGATAATAGTGAAAATTGTAACTCGGGTGGCAGACTCTTAAAAAGATATCGCCAACGTTCAGTCGGCTCGATTTGGCTGACAACACGATCGCTAAACCTTTCTCGAATGTCAAAGGTTTCCTGAATGGGAAAAGGTGGTTGATCGGAAAAAGTTAAGTAATAGGGAGAGATGTCCTGAACGAGAACGAATGCCTGAACGTCAAAATTTGTTTTAAGTAAAATACTTTCCAATTCCTCGTTAAAGGAACGCAAACGGGTCAGGTTAATTTCATCCCGCAACTGGATCGCGCATAAAGGAATAACTAAGCGAGGATCGAGTTTCAAGGAAATTTTGGGAATATCATCAGGAGAACTTTCAATCATTGTAGAAACAATTTTCTTAACTCTGACAGAGAATCCTAAATTTTCTGAAGTTTCAAACGGTTGCCAAATCCAATTCAAGTCCGTGTCGCTTCCCTCTTCTGGCTTATTCTCTAGCCAGAAGACCCGATTTTTTACTTTGCGAATAAATCTTAATAACATCGGTGTTCTTTCAGGATGAGGGATGATTACGGTTCAGATTGACTCGCTTCTAACTGCTCCAAAAGGCCTGCTAATCGGTAAGCTGCTCGTCCTTTTAATTGGGGATTGTCCTGTAGCCGCTCGAGAGCCTCCGCCGCTTCTGGTAGGCCAATTTCGCCCAGATCGTCCACTGCCTCTAAAAAGCCTCTTTGAGCCACAATTTCGAGCGTAGCAACCGCTAACCCTCCCATTCTGATTAATGCTTCCCGTATGTCCTTAAAATGAGGCCGATCTGGATCGTAGTAACGGGCTAATTCTTCTACGGCTTGGGGTAAATTAGTCATGGACAAGGCTTGAGCTGCCGCTTTTTCGATCGCCGAACTCCCTCCATTGGCTAACTGTTCCGTTAAAAACTCAAATAATTCTTTCCCTCTGGGACGAAAATCGGCGGCGACCGACCCAAAAGCACCGATCGCTCCTTCATCTTGTCCCAGTTGTGTTTTAAAGCGATCGATAATCTGTTGGGCAAGTTGCCGATTTACTTCTTGAACATCTGCCAAACACTCAAATCCAGTCAGAGGATCCTGTTGATAGACCGCCTCAATCAAAGCGGTACTATTGTTCGCTAAACCGCACCATAACTTAACAATCTCTCGCCAGTCGCTAGGAGCCTCATTCCATCGTTGAATTAACTCATCTTGCTTGTCTATCAAGGCTGCTGCTACAAAATATTCTTGGAGAGTTAGATGAGTAAACCGATAACTCTTGCCGCCATCAACGGAAAACAATAATCCACTGCGATCGACGATTTCATCAAATAGGGCATCGGCTTCTTCTGGCTTCAGATTTAATTGAGGTAAGACTTTTTGAACTTGTACTAATAGTTCGGGACGGGGGCGATCGCGGAGAGCTTGTTGTTGACGATTAGCGCTATCCTGAGCATAGAGCGCTAAATGTTGGAGAACCCGTCGCTTATTGACTCCTCTATATCGATTGGGGATATTTCTTTCTTGGTCGCGCAACTCTAATAAAACATCGGTTGCTTTGGTATAAAATTCTGCTCTCGAGTGCGGCAAAACAAAAGGCGTATCAGTATAAAGATAGGCAATAATGGTTAATAATAGGGGATTCCTTGCGAGAGCCATAATATTCGGGCGATCGCGCAAGGTTTTAATCAATTGCGCCACTGACTTATCCAGTGGCATTTGTGATTTCCATGCTTGCAAAAAACGGCGAATGTCTCGATCCGTAAATTCGACAATTTCTAGTGTTTGCTCCACAATATCAACAAACTCATTATGATAAACTGCCGTCCGACAGGTCATAATTGCCCGACATTTTTTGTATTTATTTAGCAAGTCTTTCAAACACCGAACAACACGAGACCGCACGCCACTACTCACCTCATCCAACCCATCCAAGAGTAGCATTAACCGACCTTGTTTTAAACTGAGAGAGACAAAACGCTTAGCATTAGGAAAATCATTGCGATCGCAAGCATCGACTAAATATTGCTCTAACTTGTCTATCGTCAGATTGGGATCGGTGAGGCGATTCAATTCCAGTAAAATTAGCACGGGACGATCCGATAAATTTGTTAATCGTCCTTCTGAGTATGAAAGTGCCAGATACTTTAATAACATCGATTTCCCCGAACCCGGCGAACCCTTAACCATCAAGCGTCGGTATTGTCTCACCGCATTTTCCGCTTCAATCAAAGAACTATTATTTATTCCCGATACTTTTAAAGGAACATAAACCTCCCGCATTTCTAAGGGAAGATTCGGACGAAAAGGAATCTTAAGTTTTTGATATTTATCAATTAATGCCTGTCGATACTTTTTGAGAGCAATATTTTCAAAAAATGGCGTTCCAGCGAATCTTTGGTAAATCCATCTACCAATCGTTTCTAAAGATTGATTGAACCAGTCTCTTAAGTTTTCACTAATAACCGCTCCGATAACCCCACCTAAGAGAAGAAAAACAAAGAAAGGCATCCAAACAGGAGATTTATGGCGATCGTATTTCTTTTCGTAGATATCCCATAATTCATCGGTTTGAAAACAGGAATTATTAGGATTTCTATCTTGGTATAAGTTTTTAATCTCTAAAATATTCTTTTTCTTTTTATCAGTATTGACAACGTTAAACCGATCGCTTTTCGCATCTTCTTCCGCCCGAGTTTGAATATCGCTTTCAAGTTGTTCGCAGGGACTCAAAGCCGGAGTATTTTGAGCAGAGACCGAGATAATCCGTCCGAATGCGATCGCAGCAGCAAGCGTCAGGATAACAACGATCAAAAACTTTTGTCTTTTAAATTGAATAGATTGCGGGTGCATCTCAAATTTGTAAATTTATAATTCAGGTCATAAGAGACAATTTAGCAATGGTGGAATAAGCAAGGATGCTTGTTCTAGAATTTTATTGGATGATACACGGGCAGGGATGCCAGTTCCACGGTAACGGTCACAAATCAATCAATTCTGTTTATATTTAAAGCATAAACCATAATTTAGCAAGCGTTTCGATTAATAAATTTTAACCAAATCGGCTAAGATATGAGCCACACAGACAAAAGTGATTTATCTCAGTCGCCGTGATGCGATCGCACTGCATAGACAACACTCGCAGGTGTGTTGGGTTTTTCCCGTTGCAAATAACACCAAATGAGGATGTATTCACGGATATACCGTAGAGACAAGGCATGCCTTGTCTCTACTGGATTTGGTATAACTACAACAGATAACACAGCCATTATCTCCCCCGTTGCAAGCGATCGATACAGTTGAGAATGCGATGAGCCAATTCCCCGCCGAGAATGGGTTTGCCCAAAAAGTCATCAACACCGATCGCAAAGGCGCGATTCTTTGTTTCTGAATCTGCATTGATCCCCAGTAAAATAATCGGTAAATGCCGCCAATTGGGATGAGCGCGTAACACTTGACAGAGTTCAAGACCGCTAATGTGAGGCATCTCCAGATCGAGAATCAAAACATCCGGCGAGATCGCTCCCAAAACATCCCAAAATTGTCGCGGATCGTCCAATGTCGTCAGCTTAAATCGCCACGGCTGCAACAGTAAAGGCATGGCTTTGAGTAACTCGATATCGTCATCCACCACCATCACTTTATATTCAGTGCGCGATCGCTGTAAAACGGGCAAAATTGCTGCGATCGCGTCTTCGGGTTGGATCGGTTCTCGCAAAAATAACCGCCCTCCCCGACGCGCAACAGCCAAGCGATCGTCAAACCCATCGCGATCGGCAATGGTAACGATCGCGAGAGACGGCGATCGCAGGGAAATTTCGGAGACGATCGAGAGTTGCTCGGCTAAAGGTGCAGAATTTTCGCCTACTTTGTGAGATTCGAGAAAGGATAATTCGAGCAGGATAGCATCGGGAACTTCGGGAGGATGAGGTGCGAGAAAAGCCCGCAGTTGTTGGCGATGGGATGCGATCGCCGTGCGAATTCCTCGCTGTTTGGCTGCTCGCGTTAAGGATTCGCTAAAGTGCAGATCCGGATCGAATACGAGCAATAACGGGGCATTTTTTAAACGATTCTCTTGTTGTTTGGGGTTGCCATTGTTATTGACAAATTCCTGTTTAAGTGCATCGAGAACTCGTGAAAATCGAGCCAATTGGGGATAATCTCCTTGTAAGGAATGTGCCAGATCTCGGGCGAGTTTTCCACCGCGTTCTAACCCGAAAATACTCAAATTTTCTGATAAACTGTGAGCGGTGAGCAACGCTTGTTCTTGTTGTTTGGCCTGTAACGATCCCGTCGCGATCGCTTCTGCAACATATTCCAATTGTTGCAGTTGTTGTTGACTATTCTGCCGATAATTTTCCCAAATGGTTCCCAAGGCTTTGAGATTTAGATCTTGGCGATCGGGCTTTGCATTAGAATCCATTTCTGAGGGCATTTTTAAGCGATAGCCCTGTCCTCTTACGGTTTCGATAAAATCGCGCGGTGCGCCTGCTTGTTGGAGTTTGCGGCGCAATCCTTTCAGGTGCGATCGCACGGTGGCGGGGGAGGGAGATTCTTCGGCATTCCACAATCCCTCAATAATTTCATGGGTATCTAAAACGCTGCGATCGTGATGTAAAAATAATTCTAATAACGTGTATTCTTTCGCCGTTAATGAAAGAAATTGACCATTATAAGTCACTTCGAGATTGCAAGGATTCAACTGAAGTTTTCCCCAATGTAAAGTTGAGAAAACATTACTGGTTTCTCTCCGTAACAGAACGCGAATGCGAGCGATCAGTTCGTCAAAATCAAAGGGTTTTTCGAGATAATCATCTGCTCCTGCATTTAATCCTTGAATTTTATCATTACTGGTCGTTCTTGCCGTTAAAAAAAGAATGGGCATGATATAACCATTTTCTCGAAAGTGCCGACACAGGTGAATCCCCTCAATATCGGGCAGGATTGTTTCTAAAATAACGAGATCGTAAGTATAAGTAGAAACGTAAGTCCAACCTTGTTCGCCATTGGAGACCGTATCGACGACATAATTGCATTCTGTTAAGCTCCTTTTAAGAACTTCGATTAATTTTTCATCTTCATCGATCAATAAAATTCGCATCTTGATTTTCGGATTTCTTCGCTCTTTTACCTCAGCGCGATCGCGATGCAAGTTGCGATCGCATTTTCGGGACGGCCGATAAACAAGCGATCGTCGCAATTAAGGTTAATAGCGCCCCATTAAAAAACGGAAAGTCTTTCCCCATAGTAACAAAAATAAACCCCGCAAAACCCGGGCCGACAATTGTTCCTAGGGAAAACGAAGATTGCATCACCCCCAACATTTTACCCGTCTCATCGGGTTCTCCCAATTGAGAAACAATGCTTCGGCTTGCTGTCGAAGCAAGACATTCTCCAATTGTTAAACAACTCATAGCACCCAAGAGTAATATTACATTGCGAGAAAAGGGAACTAAAAATAATCCTGTCCCTAAAATGATCAAGCCGCTCATGAGTAAATTCACTTCACCAAATTTTTTGTTAAAGAGACCAATGAGTCCCCCTTGAAAAATGGTGGCTAGAACCCCGCAAAACATCAAAATGTAGCCGGTTTGTTGCGGTCCCCAATTAAATCGAGCTTCCAGCCATAAGGCCAAGGTTGTCTGGGCACCCAATAATCCAATGCCAACTAAGAAGAATATGCCAATTAAGATGTTAATGATGGGACGTTTTAAGGTTTCTGCAAGTCCTACTAATCTTTTGGATGCAGAAACGATACGAGTCGATTTTTCGGAAAGATTTGGCTGAGATTGAGGTAAGATAAAATAGGCAAAAATCAATCCTGCTAATGATAATCCCGAAGCGACTAATAGGGGCAGTTGATAATTAACACTGTCAGTATTGACCCCGGCTAAAAAGCCGCCGATCGCAGGACCTAGGGTAAAACCCAATCCAAAAGACGCGCCAATCGTGCCCATGCCTTTGGCTCTATTTTCGATCGTGGTAATATCGACGATATAAGCCTGAGCCGTCACCACTGTTCCCCCCATCAAACCCGCCAGCAGGCGCGAGGCAAATAACATCCATAAAGAAGTTGCCAAACCACACCATAAATAGGCAAGACAACTACCCGCCATGGAGACTAAAATAATCGGTTTTCTGCCAAGGCGATCGCTCATGACTCCCCAAAATGGAGAAAAAAGAAACTGCATCAGGGAAAAGCAACTAAAGAGGAGGGTAATAATTGCCGGCGATGCGCCAAAATATTCGGCATAAAAAGGCAGCAGGGGAATAATAATTCCCAAACCGATGATGTCGATAAAGACCGTAAAAAATAAGATGAGTAGAACTTTTGAGTTATTCACGAGCGATCGCCACTAATATGATGCCAGACTCTGATGAGTATATTTTGACTACTCTACCGATTGTTTCTGCATAATTGAGATTTACCCTCACTGAATTTAATAATCCTTCAATTTTATTTACATCGCCGTAGCTCAAACCGATGATATCTACGAAAATGGAAATGCCTCAAATGACGAGAGCGAGTAAAATTATCGATTCCGCTCGATGAGGCGTTTCATTACTCATTATCGGTCAACAGAGTAAAAAACAACGAGCGATCGCGCTTTGCAGATATGTCTGATGGGGCTAATCTTTGCAGGGGCGATCGCTGTTCGGAATATTGAGAAGAGAATTGAACCACATCAGATCCAGATAGTGCGGATGTTTTAAAGTTGACCGAGGCGTTTGAGGATGGAGAGGATTTGGTAAAGTTCGTTTTCGGGATTGATGAGAGAAAAGAGGCGGGAGGTGGCATATTGAGGTTTGGGGGTATGTTGGGCTTTGAGAAATAAGAATTCGCTGCCATTTGTAATCATTCCGAATGTGGGGTGATTTTTGTTAGGATTACCTAGCATATAAAAGAGGGTTTGGGGCAGAGCGCGGGTTGCAGCAAAGTCGCTGCGTTTGGATTCGATGACAGTGAGCCACAGTCGCTCTTTGAGGACGAGAATATCGATGCGACCTCGGATGATGATGTCTTGGTCTTGAAGTTCGATCGCGATGCTGGTTTCGGTTTCGAGGCGGAAGGGACGGCGGTAAAATCCGGCTAGATCGAGAAGGGGGGCGAGGATGACCATTTTGACGCTATTTTCTAGCATGGGGGGGTCTTCCATGAGGTCGGTAAAGTTGGTTTGGACGCGATCGAGGGTTTCGCGATCGCGATCGCTGAGGGTGGGCAGGTTTTGCATCCACTCGGGGAAGAATTGGCGGGTGGGAGCGGGTTCTAGACCGAGGGTTTGTCTGAGGGTGCGGAGGGTGATTTCTTGAGGGGTAATGAGTTGGGGCATTTCACAAATACCTCTCATAACGTGACTCCAGCGTTTTCTCAATTCGATCGCGCGTCTCTGCCAAATGCGCCCGCGTGTAAGTGTCCCAAGGCTCGGAAATTGCCTCCTCCAAGCGATCGCTTAACTGCCGCAACTCGTACCAAGCCAAAGTTCTCGCATCTTCAGGCACTTGCCTGCGCCCCAACACCATGCCAATGAGAAGATTAAGATGCTCTCGCTGCAAAGAACGACGCACGCTAGAAATATTATCAATTGTCGCAGCGTGGGCAATTTCCGACCAAATCCCATCGCTCAACGTTTGATATAACTCCGGTATTGTGAGAGCCTCTCCCGGACTCGCCTTTAATTCCAAATCTCTGAGATTGCTCAACCGTTGGTTGGAGAGGAGCGATCGCAGGATGCGACCTTGGAAAAAGAATAAATAGTCGTGAATGGGATAGTCGATGGTTGCAGTGGCGCGATGTCCCCAGTGATTCCAGCGAGAGGGAGCGAGTTGATTGAGCAATTCTGGGGGAAAAACTAAAGCATCTTCGGCGAATACATAATCCTGCAAAATTTGCAAGGCTTGGCGCTGTTTTTCCAGTGGAACTTGCTCGAAAGGCAAGCGACGGTTATCGAAGTCGGGGCGATCGCGACTAAAAGAACGCCCGCCGATATAGTTGGTCACTAACCGCGCCTGACGGAAATAATAGCTCAATACCTCATTAAAGCGCTCGCGGATGTCACTATAGCGATCGCCTTGGACGGGATAGCGTTTTTGCAATTTATCCCACATTCTTAAGGCATTATCCATTTGCAGGCGAGCGTGTTCCATAACATCAGAACTTAAATCCCAGCGATTCACTTGAGGATCTTGCAAGCCGCGCACGTCTTCATCTGTGGCATAAGCGAGTTCCGGTCGGGAAGATTGTCGGGCGATATCTTCGAGGAAACGCCGTTCCGCGATGGGGATGAGAGCACCACTGAACTGGTATCCGTAGGAAATTGCCCAGCGATCGTAAGGACCGATGACCACTGGGAAGTAATCCCCCTGTTGGACACCCTCCGGGGCTAAGTTTACGGCGATATAATCCATTATCGAGCTAATCATTCCTTTTCCTTTTGTTCTGGTGATCTCGCGATCGTGTAATTCTTCCGGTTTCAGGAGAGTAGAACCGTGAAAATTATGGCGCAGTCCCAAAGCGTGACCGATTTCGTGAGCGACCAACCAGCGCAAATATTGCGTAATATATTCTTGACGCTGTTCGGGAGAAGGAATGGTATTTTGCAGGAGAGAAAGGGATAAATTCCCCATGAATAATTGTTCCTCTGCCCCTGCATTAAAGCAGATTTCTCGGTCTCCAAGGCGATGGTCAAACAGAATCCCTAGTAAAGATTCCTCCTCGGGTCGGCTTTCTTCGTTCAAAGGTAACAGTGCTTCCTCTTCACACATTTCTGCGATCGCACCCGAATTGTTGAGTCCGGCAAATTGCTCGTATTGTTCGGCTTTGCGGCGAACTACATTTGCGTTGATGACAATATCGGATGCTAATATTTGACCGGTTAAAGGATTGACTTGAATCGGACCGATCCCATTTGCACTTCTGCCCGAGGTACTCGACCAACGAATGGTATTATAGCGAACATCTTCAGGATCCCATGTGGCATTTTCTTCCATTTGCCAGACTTCAATGGCATCTTTAAACCCGGCCTCTTCAAAGGCTTCCTTCCACAATAAAACCCCTTCGCGAAGGGCAGAACGATATTCGAAGGGAACGGTATTTTCAATCCAAAAAACAATCGGTTCTCGAGGCGTGGAAAGCGCCACATTGGGATCGCTGGGTTGTAAATTCCAGCGATGGATATAGCGGACGAAGGCTTCTTTTGAATTGGTATCGGAAATATCTTTATAAGCTGTTAGGAAATAGCCCACGCGATCGTCGGCCAGACGGGGAATATAGCCGTTATTTTCGGGAATTTCTGCAATGCTGTAATGAACGGAAAGATTAAAGGCGCGGCTATCGGGAAGGGATGAGAAAGAGAGAGAAGGACTACCGGGAAGGGCGGTAAATCCATACACCACTTGAATTTCCATATTTTCTGGAAACATCTTACTACTTTCGAGGTAAGATTTACCGTCATCCAAACTATAAAAGCCTGCAAATGCTTGAGCGAGACCCGCTAGATCTTCATCGCCGAGGAATAAATCTTTGAGATCGACGAGTACGCCTTTTGTTTCGGGATTAGTTCCTTTAATGGGGAGGGCGTAGAGAACGGAATTGCTGAAGGAGCGATCGATATTGCGTCGTTGAGGGTCGTTAGGATCGGCGCGAATATTCAAATTGGGAACGACAAATTGGAGTTTATTATCGACTTTTTGGAAACGGAAAAGAAAGGTATCCCATTGCAAGCCATTAATCAAATAACCTTCTCCCAAACCGCTTGCAAGGGTAGCGGTAAAGAGATAATTTTTGTTTAATTGGTCGGGACGGACTTCGAGGTAAAGTTTACGCCCTCCCTGATAGAGAGTAAATAATCCTTGATATTGATACAGATTGGCGACGGTCTCGTAAAATGATTCCTCGGTGCTTTTCCTCGCGGCTGTCTGGTAGGATTGCGTTGGCTCGATCGCCACAGTAGGAGAGGGAGGCGCGATCGCCACCAGTCCCCAACACAAACACAGTCCGACGACAAACCACACCACAGACCCTGCCAAAAATCGCAGTTGCTTTCTCATGTCTTTCCTTACCCGTCAATTTTTGCGATCGCTTCCGCTATTAGTTTAACCCTTCATTCTGCTCTCTGGACTGAGAGGGTCTTTTTATGCACGCTTGGCTAATTTTACAATAGATTTTTATTCTTTTATAACAAGTTATTTAAAAAAGGAGAGATCGATCTCTTTTAACTAGCTATTTCAGAAATGAGACTGGATTCGGGAACTAAACCATACTCGATGGGAATTTCAGGAAGGGGACGCGATCGAATATTTTCATCACTATCAATCGGACGAGCAAGAATCCAATCTCGATGAATGCCGACTTTCTGCAAACTCGCGATCGTCTTGTCCGTTTCTCCCTCAAACAAAGAGCCTAAATAGTAGGCGCAAATACTTTCATCCTCATCATAAAGATAATGCAATTCTGGATTCTTAAAACCTGCTGCCTGAATGAGTTCTAATATCTGATAATCAAATAAAGGGGACAAATCCGGACTAACAGCCAGTACAATCTCATTTATTTTGGGTTGAGGTAACTGAGGAATTAACCAACCCTGTTGCTGATTCCAAATTTCTTTACTCATCATTGTTATCCTCTTCTTTCGCTTTAAAAATACAAATATAGACTGGATGCCCCGTCAGATCGCGATCTTCACGAATAGAAACTAGCTGCTTATCGTACTTCCGAGCAATTCGCCAGCATAAGGAACGGCTGTAAACCAATACCTCTTCACCGGGCAGCCAACCTTGAGGATTTTCGGGATCGATTAAAGGGGTCATCTAGAGACTTAAATATAGTATAACTCTGATAATGCCGTAAAGTTGAGCAATATTTCAAGAGACACGACTTCCATTCCCAAAAAGAAAGTATCGAAATGCAGGCATCCGCGAACATTCTTCAAAAAAAGCAATTTCCTACCAAAAATAGAGAAGATCGTCCCAGATTTTGGCGGACGATATCCGATATGGTGGTCAATATAAGACCAATACATCCATCGCAAACATCTTGAAACTATGTCTCTCAATACCTACTACACTTTAGGACGTTCCGGACTGCGAGTCAGCCGTTTGGCATTGGGTACGATGACTTTTGGAACGGAATGGGGTTGGGGATCCGATCGCGAAACCAACCAAACCCTTTTTAATACCTATGTGGATGCGGAGGGAAACTTCTTCGATACCGCAGATTTGTACACCAACGGCACCAGCGAAATTTGGTTAGGGGAGTTTATTAAGGAACGCAATTTACGCGATCGCGCTGTTATTGCCACTAAGTTTACATTCAATGCCGATCCCGGCAATCCCAATGGCGGGGGGAACGGACGTAAAAACATTCTCCGTGCCGTAGAAGGCTCTTTAAAACGCTTGAATACCGATTACATCGACCTCTATATTTTACACGCTTGGGATCGGATTACTCCCGCAGAGGAAATGATGCGCACGTTAGACGATTTAGTGCGATCGGGTAAGGTTCGTCATATTGGTTTAAGCGATGTTCCCGCATGGTATGCGGCGCGATCGCAAACTCTCGCAGAATGGCGGGGTTACGAACCCGTTTGCGCCCTACAATTAGAATACTCTTTGGTCGAACGCAATATCGAAAAAGAGTTTGTTTCCCTCGGGACGGAATTGGGAATGGGAATTATGGTTTGGAGTCCCCTGGCAAGCGGTTTGTTAAGCGGAAAATATAAGCCGAGTCAGGAGGGAACAGCAGGTGAAGGTCGCTTGCAAGCCATGAAAGAGAGCAAAAATCCGTCCTTCCAAAAGTTTAGCGATCGCAACTGGAAAATTGTCGCCGAATTGGAAAAAGTTGCCAATGAATTAGGGAAGAGTATGGCTCAAGTTTCCCTCAACTGGACGGCAAATCAACCCGGCATTGGTTCGGTGATTATTGGCGCAACTAAACTCCATCAACTTGAAGATAATTTACAGGCGCTCTCGTTCCAAATTCCCGATGAATTGATGCAACGCTTAGAAGAAGTCAGCCGTCCCGATCCTCAATTCCCCTACTTCTTCTTTGATTCAGAAATTCAAGGAATGGTCAATGGTGGTGCAACTGTAGGAGTCAAACCCAAAGACTATTATCTCGATATTTGAGGACAAGAATTGTAACGTAGGATGTGTTTATGCGATCGCCAACGCATCCTACTTGAACTGCTTCATTAAACCTCTATATCACGATTGATTTTTTTTCAATTGACTCTTTACGATCTTCGGTATCTTTTCTTCTTCTTTTCCTCTTTGTAATATTTCAGCCTTTCCTTCATCTTCTTCATTTCAAGCTCCTGTTTCTCTATCGTAATCATTCGCCGTACATCTTCTATACGAGGATGTTTAGAACACAGAATGAATGTTTTAATATAAGCAACGCTTCCTTCTGTGTGAAATCTGTAGCCATTTTCGGCTAGAAGTCGAACAATTTCCCACGATTTTTTCGCCTGTTTGCGAGGTGGTTCAAAATATACCCCCATATCGCACATTTTCTCACTACATTCAGGACATAAACGTTCTTCAATCGCATCGGTTGCAATTCGTGGAAAATTGCGAAAACTCTTCCGGCAACTGAAACAGACCCAATTTGTATAAAGACTCATGGTAAATTATCTCCCAGCATCAGTATTTTATCGAAGATGCGATCGCTTTTGATATTATCCGTGTTTCGATTGAGAAATATAA
>JBCCVR010000114.1:0-24132 GCA_039194995.1 Cyanobacteria bacterium P01_E01_bin.42
AGGCGTTCCCCTAATGAAAGCCGTTGCAGCAGGAGAAATACATTGGCAATTTTTACTCACTTTTTTGGGATTTTTAGCAGTAATTACCAACTGTACATTTTTAGGAGGATGGTATTTTCTGAAACGTCCTTATGCGCTTTTACAGTTTTTCTATGGGGTTGAAGCACCTTTCTTTTTATTGTGTATTGCGCGCTTGTTCGCCTTGAGAGAACTCAATCCAGCCAGCAGTCATCTTTTGACAACACTCCTAGTTGGACTTTTTACGTTTTTCCTTTATTTAATTGGCGGTTATTTGGGTAAAAAAGAAATTATCTCTCAGCCGAGACGCAATATTTTTGCTTTTTTACAATCTGTCGGTCATAGCTTGCTGATTTTAATTGGCTTATATGTCAGCCTTGTGTTACTTTTTTATGCGCTCCCGATCGCATGGTGGTTGCTCAAAGCATTTCTTTCTTTTGACTGGGTGAGAGGATTATTTTCTTTGCTAATCGATCCGCAATTTTATATTCACTTTTGGTGGGTTCTTCTTTTCTTCCTGATCTTTATTATGGGGGCTTCTCTCTTTGCATTTATGCCCTTTTCCTTCGCCTTTTTCTATATTTCTGCTGGACGTAATGTCTTATCTAAATTTGCAAAACAGTACGGTAATAAAATCGCGATCGCTAGTACATTAGGAACTCTCGCGGTGTGGCTGACGATATTTTTCTCTTTGCAACAACAGCCCCAAACTCAAACATTTGAATGGTTGGCAATGGTTTCTCAAAATGATAGCGATCGCGCCGCACTCGTTGCCAAATCTGACCAAATTCACGAAGGTTTGGTCAATGCCTATTTACTGCCTTATCGTTACATCAGTACGTGGGATGAAAATAACCATATTCGCGAAATGTATCGCAATAGTTTTAATCTTCCTCGCGAAACCGCCGACGTGCTACAATCCGTTTACAATGGCTTAGTATCGCCCTTTTTATATCAAGGTGATCGCAGTGATGTCGGTCATGCAGAAACCCTCTATTCTCAATTCTTTGATACTCCCATTCAAAATGGCGATCGCGATGCGATTATTAAGGCTTTAACATCTACTGCAAACCGTGGAGAAGCAAAGGCAGGATTAATCGATGTTGGACAGCAAAAAGTATTATTAGCGCGTCAAGATATTACTTTTTCCGAACATGGCGATCGCGCTGAAATCGAACTCCATGAAGTCTATCAGAATCAGACTTCCGAGCAACAAGAAATCTTTTATTCTTTCTCCTTACCGGAAAGTGCGGTAATAACGGGTTTGTGGTTGGGAGAAAGCGGCGATCGCGACTCTCGTTTTGTTTACCAAATTTCCCCTCGGGGTGCCGCACAACAAGTCTACAACGATCAAGTACAACGACGTGTGGATCCGGCATTACTCGAACAAGTAGGACCCAGACAATATCGCCTGCGTGCTTTTCCCATTCCTCCGAGTCGCGTTGTTGAAGGTCAGTTAGAAACCCCATCCATGCACCTTTGGTTAACTTATCAAGTTCTGCAACAAAAAGAAGGTTGGGCATTACCGCAACTTGCTCAACAACGAAACATTTACTGGACAAACAAAACCAAACGTTTTCTGAATGCAGAGAAACAGAAAAGAAGTAACGATTGGCTGCCCACTTTTCTTCCCAGTTCTGAAAATATCCCGCTACAGCCTCACAAAATTGATTTTTCACGCGGTTATCAACTGATTGCCAATCCTTTAACCAAATCGGAATATACGCTTCCCAAAGCTGCCAATATTGCCGTGATTTTAGATACTTCTTACAGCATGAGAGAACGAGTTCGAGATGTAAAAAATACTCTTGAGTGGTTGAAAAATAACGGTTTTTCTGATGATAAAAATGCAGATCTGTACGTGGCGGGAACATTGGGAATAGAACCCCGACGAATCGATAGGATCGATGAGATCGATCTTAACAATCTAGTTTTCTATGGAACGATTCAACCCCCAGAAATGCTGCAACAATTTCAGCGTTTGCGAGGAGAAAGTCAATATGATGCTATCCTGTTATTAACCGATGGAGGCACTTACGAACTCTCCGACGACGATGCAGAAATTCCCGAAATTAACGTGCCTTTGTGGATGGTGCATTTAGGCGGTCAATTTCCAGCGGCCTATGCCGATCGCGTCCTCTCTGCCATTCAAGATAGTGGGGGAGGCATTGCCACAACACTCTCGGAAGTTTTGCAACGATGGGGGACTCGCGACGCTTTAAATGCCGTAAATATTGCTGATGGTTATGCGTGGAAAGTGGAGACAAGCGATCGCCAAACACAAACGAAAGATGCGTTTGCTAGTATTGCCGCACGACAATTAATTTTAGGACTGGGACAGCAATTAGATACCCAACAAGTTGCTAATTTGGATATCCTACACGATATTGCTAAAACGAATAGCGTCGTAACTCCTTATTCCTCGGCGATCGTCTTAGTGAACGATCGGCAAAAAGAACAATTAAAACAAGCTGAAGCGAAAAGCGATCGCTTTGAACGAGAAGTAGAATCCGGAAAAGAACGGCTAACATCGCCGATTAATCCCTTTGAAGTTTCTGCGGTACCAGAACCGGAATTGTGGATGTTATTGGGACTGGGTGCGATCGGGTTAATTTTGATCATTTGGCAGCGCGATCGCGTTTCCGTGTAGTTGTAATCTTTTGATAAAAAGAGAGCCTCGATAATCTTTATGCGCGTTATCATTCAACGAGTTCTATCTTCTCAAGTTGCGATCGACGGCGAAATTGTAGGGAAAATTGGGCGAGGACTCAATTTATTAGTGGGAATTTCGCCGACAGATACGGAAGTAGAACTCGATTGGATGGTCAGAAAATGTTTGCAACTGCGTTTATTTCCCAATCCAGAAAATGAAGACGGAAAATGGGAGAATTCCTTGGAAGAAATCGGCGGCGAAATTTTAGTTGTCAGTCAGTTCACCCTTTATGGAGATTGCCGTAAAGGTCGCCGTCCTTCTTTTAGTAAATCTGCTCCTCCCAATATTGCCGAGAAGCTCTACGATCGCTTTGTGGAAAAACTCCGCCAAAGCAATCTCAAAGTTGAAACGGGACGATTTGGAGCAATGATGCAAGTGAGTATAGAAAATGATGGCCCTGTTACATTACTCTTAGAGAGAGAAACATTTAAAAATTAAAATTATTAGAACAAAAGTTTTTCTTATAGAGAGCTTTATTGCTGATAGTCCTTTGCTTAATGACAGTAATATCAATCAACTGGGCGATCGCAAAGGAAGAGGAATTCGGGCATAGTTTTGAGAGTTGGCTTGAGAAGTAGCAGAATATACAAGTAGATAATTAAGAAAGAGTTAACTTACCTGCTATTTGAGAGATGTTAACTATATTCTTCCAATTGAGAATAATTCTGATTAGTGAAAAGGAGACGAGTATGTCATCATTCAACAAGAAAAAGCTGATGAAATGGAGCCTCCAAATTCATAAGTACTTGGGAGTTGCACTATGTATTTTTCTGATTTCTCTAGCAGTAACAGGCATTTTCCTCTCTTACAAAGGTGCTTATGACTGGATGCAAGCATCAACTGCTCGGGGAGCGAAGGGCAGTATAGAAACGATGATGCCACTGTCTGAGGCGGTTGAGAAGGTGATGTCACTCAATTTGCCGGAATTGCAAACGCCAGATGATATTAACCGGATTGATATCCGGCTTAATAAAGGAACTTATAAGGTTCGTGCAAAAGGGAATGTGCCCCTAGAGGTGCAACTCGATGCTCAAACAGGTGAGGTTCTGAGCCAAAGTTATCGGTGGGGGGATTGGATTGAACATGTCCATACAGGAGAAATCATCGGCGAGTCGATGCGAAGAACATCGGGAACAATTCTGGGCATGACGACGATTATACTTTCACTAACAGGATTAATTCTGTGGGCAATTCCGGCTTTACGCAGGAAGCGCAAACGCACGGTAGCTGGATAAAACAAATTGCAGTCAAGGAAATTAATTTATTCGGGATCGATTGCTGCTGGCTAAGGAAGATGGCGATCGATCTCGTCTTTTACCATTATTGCACTGGAAGCCAGACGGATCGCAGATGTACGATAATTTCTCAAAATTATTGATTTTCGCAGACATTCGGGGCATGATAGACGGAAAATTATGGTTTGTTTAAGAGGATATGGCGATCGCGATCGATTTTGGCACTAGCAACACGGTCATTACCCGGTGGAACGCCGCCAAAGACCAAGCAGAAACTCTCAAATTTCCCGCACTCTCCCAACAACTCGGTAAAAATCCCCCTCTCATTCCCAGTTTGGTTTATGTGAATAATGCCGTCGAAGAAGAGATTCTCATCGGTCAGCAGGTGCGCGATCGCGGTTTGGATCTCGCCAGCGATCCCCGCTTTTTTCGCAGTTTTAAACGGGGTATTGGGACAGAAATCCAAGGCTTTTTACCGACCCTCGATGCCAAAACCGTGACGTTTGAACAAGTCGGAACGTGGTTTTTACAAACCCTTTTACAACAAATCGATGCAGAAGAGGCTCTCGATTCTCTGATTCTCACGGTGCCGGTCGATAGTTTCGAGTCCTATCGCAACTGGTTAACCCGAATTTGTCAATCTTTAAAAGCCGATAATGTCCGCATTCTCGACGAACCCACCGCCGCCGCCTTGGGATATGGTGCAGAGGCGGGGGGGATTTTATTGGTGGTCGATTTTGGTGGCGGAACTCTCGATTTGTCTCTCGTGCAATTGAACGCGAGGGGTAATTCATCCTCGCAGAAACCGATGGGTTTTATCCTCAAATGGGGTGATAAATTTCTTGGAGAAAGCAGCAAACAAAAAGTAAAAACTGCCAAAGTTTTAGCTAAAGCCGGGGACAATTTAGGGGGATCGGATATCGATCGCTGGCTGGCGGATTATTTTGCCGAGGAACAAGGGTTGCCGAAATCCTCTCTTATCCTGCGTTTGGCGGAACGGGTGAAGATTGCCCTCTCTTCTCAACCCACAGCCAGCGAAGTTTATTTTAATGACGAAACTTTAGAAACTTACGAACTAAAACTCGATCGCGATCGCTTCCAAACTATCCTTGCAGAACGGGATCTTTTTGCCAAACTCGATGAAATGATGGCGGGAGTATTACAACGGGGACGCTTGCAAGGCATTGAAAAAAATGATATTGATGCCGTGCTTCTTGTGGGGGGAACGACGCAAATTCCCGCGATTCAAGACTGGATCGCCAATTACTTTCCCTCGGAGAAAATCAAAAGCGATCGCCCGTTTGACGCGATCGCCTCGGGCGCATTGCAACTATCCCGAGGCTTCAAAGTGAAAGACTTTCTCTACCACAGTTACGGCATTCGTTACTGGAATCGCCGCAACAAATGCCACGATTGGCATCCCCTGATTCCCGCAGGACAACCCTATCCAACCCCCGAACCCGTCGAATTATTTCTCGGTGCCTCCATCGACAATCAACCCAGTATCGAACTCATCATCGGCGAATTGGGGGAAGCAGAGGCACGTACCGAAGTCTACTTTGATGGCGACAGCCTCGTCACTCGCACTCTCGACTCTCCCGATAAACCCATCGTCAAACCCCTCAACGATCGCGCCGGAGCCAGAAGCATCGCCGAACTTTCCCCGCTCGGCAAGCCCGGTAGCGATCGAATAAAAGTACAATTTACGGTTGACGAACAGCGCCTTTTACGCATTACCGTAGAAGATTTGCTAAGAGATTGCGTTTTGTTAGAAAATCGTGCGGTGGTGCAGTTGAGTTAAAAAAATTTGAGTAGAATTGGATAAGGTAGTAAAGAGTCAAACCACTAGGATTTCCAATCAGTCTAAAGGTCTAGACTTTCCCGATATTCGAGGACGCTTGGCAAACTGTCAGGTAGGGAAGCGCGCTCGTTGAGACCTTTGCTAGGGTAAAACCATCCACACCCTAATGAAAAGCAACTTCAAACAGGTAGGATAGTTGTATCTGCGTGCTCCCTCCTCCTAGTTCTCAAGGATAGAAGTCCGACTTTTGCTTATCCCAAATCATCACCCCCAGTTCATCCGTCCATGAAAGAAATTTCTCAATTGTCATCTCGGCTGCTGTCACCTCGGCTATTGTCACCGTGGCTGCAAAAATGGTTCGCCCAGAGCACTCTTGTGACCTTGGCCGTGACCTCGGTTTTTACGTCTGCAATTGCACTCTCTTTCGTTTCTCCTGCAAAAGCGAGCTTAGAGGATAGCCCTAAAGTTATCGTTGATGAAGTCTGGCAAATCGTAAATAGTGAATTTGTCGGCAGAGACTTCGATCGCGAAGAATGGCAAGAAGTTCGCCAAGACTTACTCGATCGCGAATATACCTCGAATGATGAGGCTTATCGCACCATTCGCAAAGCATTGCGGGATTTAGGCGATCCCTACACTCGCTTTCTCAACCCGAATGAGTTTGCTCAACTGACCACCCAAACAACAGGTGAACTCTCGGGAATTGGCGTGCGCTTACAACTGGATGGAACCGGGAGCGCTCTTGAAATTGTTGAATTAGTTGATGAGTCTCCCGCCGCAGAAGCGGGTATTCAAGAAGGCGATCGCATCCTCAGCATCGACAGTCAAACGACGGCGTTGATGAAGCTCGAACAAGCAGTAGAACTCTTGCGCGGCGAAGAAGGCAGTGATGTCACTTTAAAGCTGACCCGCCCCAACAAAGGGCTGTTTGAGGTCACGCTCACCCGCGCTCCCGTGGAAGTTCCCGTACTGCATTACAGTTTGCGGGAAGAAAATGAGATGCGCGTGGGTTATATGTACCTTGAGGAATTTAGTTCTCACGCGGCGGAACAAATGCAGCGCGCGATCGCCAAATTGCAAGAACGGGATGTAGATGGGTTTGTTTTAGACTTGCGGGGAAATCCGGGGGGATTATTATTTTCTAGCGTCGATATTGCGCGGATGTGGATGGAAACCGGGGCAATTGTCAGGACGGTGGATCGACTGGGCGGCGATCGGGAATATTCGGCGGATCGGACTTCTTTAACGGAGTTACCTTTGGTGGTTTTAGTAGATGAATATTCCGCCAGTGCCAGTGAAATTTTGGCGGGTGCTTTAAAGGATAACGGACGGGCGACGTTGATCGGCAATCGGACTTATGGCAAGGGAACGGTACAATCGGTACACTCTCTCTCGGATGATTCGGGTTTAGCCGTTACGATCTCTCGCTATTATCCGCCAAGCGGCATTAACATCAACAACAATGGGATTGCGCCGGATATTGAAGTGAGTTTGACGCAAGAACAAAAACGACTCTTGCGCGGTAATCCCGCCGCACGTGGGAGTCAGCGAGATCCTCATTATACTCGTGCTTTAAATGTTTTACAAGAACGTTTCGCCCGAGAGGATTCCCCCGCGACTCCTCCGGCTCCGGTTAGCATTCGCCAACTGATTGAGGAGGAAGTTCAGGAATAGTTGCAAGCGCTTGTAGGGACGTATCCGGCTACGTCCCTACAAAACGGATCGAGTCTTATTTCACTTTCTTTTTCGTTTGTCGCTTTCGTTTACTTTTTTTGGCATAGGTGGGATATTTTTGATAAACGGTGTCGAGGAGTTCGTTGAGGTTTAAATCGCCGTATTGGTTGAGAATGGTGGCGATGTCTGCTTGGATTTCTGCGGGGAGTTGGGATAAAGCGCGATCGCTGGTTTTTGTGTCGGAGAGGGAAATTTTGGTTTTCTCTTTTTCACTTTGGTCAATGGCGATCGCGCCTTGTTGTTGCAAGGTTTCGAGGTCGCGATACAGGTCTTCGGCAAAGGGTCCGTAATGGTAGGGGATAAACTGATAATAGCGTTGTTGGGTGGTGCCTTCCATTTGCAGGAGAAAGACGTATTTCATCAGTTCGGTGACGAGGGTGGTCGTTTGTCTTTGCTGGAGGAAGGAAAGGAGGGTCAGTTGGGGCAAGCGTTGGTAATATTGTTGTCGGTTGGCGATATATTCGGCGTTGATTTGTTCCCATTCTGCGGTGAGTTCTCCGGTGAAGGCTCGGGAGAGAAGCGAGTTAAACAAATTGTCAATATCTTTTTCCGAAGAACCTTGTTTGTGAATATTACTAACATAACTATTTGCTACCGATAATAATTGCTGTTGAGTTTGAATAGGAGGACAGAGAAACTCTATATTTTTAATATCATTTTGATTGATTTTATATGTACCACTGGTTGTTTTTGCATTCATTTCAATCTGATGACGAATATGATAAGTATCCCATAAATATTGCATAAATTCATTGAGAACAATTTCATTGTTAAAACGAACTCTAATCAAGGTGTCGGGATAAACAATATTTGTATCTTTATCATCGTAAAATCCCATTCGACCTACTAAGTTAATGTTGCCATTACCACGAACAATAAAAGCATCGTTTTGCTTAATATAGTATTTACTAACATCAGCAATGTCAAAAGTTGCTAATTTTCTCTCATTAAGGTTAATTCTACCTTTGCGAACTGCCGATAATGTTAAGACTTGAGCTTCACAAAAGTCTTGTTTCTTAGATGGAGATTTGCCATTAGTAGTTTTTTCTCTAAGTACACTTTCAACTGTTTTAGTTTCCCATTGTGACGTATTTTGATGATTAACAAAAAAATCATCAAAGAAAGATGTTGTGAATTTATCAAAAATTGCTAATGCTTCTTGACGTTTTCGGCGTATCTCATCCGCTTTCTGGAGTATTTCAACAATTCTCTCTTGTACGGGTAGCTGTGGCAGAGGTAATAAAAGACTAGAGATTCTTTCTTTTCCGATAGCTTTAAATGTACTACCTTCACCTTGATTACTTAACCATTCTTCTCGGTGTTTTAACCAGAAATAAAGATAAGTCGTAATCAGTTTATTTGTTCCTCGAATTGCAGCTAATCCTCGACCAATACAACATCTCTCATTAGCTATATTAGTTGAACCAACAGGGGCGCGTACAGATAACAATAAATCTCCCGATTCAGCAATTTTCTTAGGCTGATTGCACCACACTCTAGGAATTGGATTTATATCACCAAAATCTGCTTTTCCTTGATAAAAAGCTAATCCCACTCGATCAGAATTATAAGTTGAGCTAGGTGGAGATTGTCCCATTATAATTTCCGCTACATAAGGATTACCTAATCTTTCCCATTTCCAACCTTTCGGTAAATCAGATCGAGCTTGAATCATTATTTATTCCTACACCTCCTCTAATTCATCAGATTTTTTGACTAAAATCCGATCGTCTGCCAAAGCTCCATAAAAACGGTCTACAACATCATTGAGTAAAATATAATCCATCTCTTCCACAAATTCCCCCACAAATTCGATCGCAACGGGAATATATTTTACAGACTCCAGTGCTTGATAAATTTGTTCTTTATCTTGAGAATGTGCCAAAATTTTCCCCTGTTTAACCTGCATTTCTTCATCAAGATCCGTATAAGCAATCAATAACCATTGACCCTTATATTTTTGTTCCATTTCTTGAAAACTCATAACTTGCGACATTTGCCAAGCCTCCTCAACAATTCGTTACAACTGCAACTTTAAGCAACATCCTCATTACTAACCATCGCCAAAAGTTGTTGTAAATCCGTCGTAATTTCTGCCTCCAACTCCAACAAGCGATTAATCAAAACAGTAGGTTTTTCGTATTCTACCGCCTCCGCTTGATGGGGACAATAACGCCCCGTCGTCAGATTGTAATTCGTTTCGCGAATCTCCTGCAAATCTGCCCACCAAGCGCGATCGCCCGTAAAATCCGATAAGCGATCGCTTTTGAGAACCGCCCGCACCCCACCCTGCGGCGCATTTTGCCAGCGATAGGGAAACAACTCCGTCATTTCCTTTAAATCCCCATCCGTGTCAAAATCTGGTAACTTGCGCCGCGTCGCCCCCAAATCTCGCCCGTCACTTTCCACCCGATAAAACCACACCTTAGAGGTTCTCATATCTTCCCGTCCCAAAGGATGACGAAAGACAATAACACTCGTTTTCGCCCCACTATAAGGATTAAACACCCCATTCGGCAAACTAATCACCGCCAATAATTCAAACTGTTCTACCAACTTACGGCAAATCTTCCGCAACTGTCCCTTACTATCAAATAATAACCCCTCCTTGACCACTACAGCCGCTCGTCCCCCCGGTTTTAGGGCATTCATCATGTGTTGCACAAACAACGCCTCATAGAGCTTAATTTGAAACTCAAATACCGCCAAACGCTCCTGCTTTGTAGGTCCAAAAGGCGGATTTGCCAGAATCAAATCGTACTTATCTTTATGCTTATCTTGCGCCTTATTCGAGAGACTATCCTCATTTGCCAACTGACTCGAACCATCTTGATGTAAAATCATATTCATCAACGCCAACTTAAACACGATAGGAATAAATTCCACCCCGTTTAAATGCTCTGTTTTTAGAGCACGTACTAAATTTTCCTTTTCCGAAAAAGAGCGGCGAGATTGATTGATTTCCCGACGGACAAACTCAAAAGCCCGCACGATAAACCCTCCCGTCCCGCAAGCCGGATCGTAGATAGATTCACCGATTTGCGGCTGCATAATTTCCACGATGCGATCGACAATATGACGGGGGGTAAAATACTCCGCAAACTCCTTATTTTGTGCAAAACGCTGCAACAAATACTCATAGGTTCGTCCCAAAATATCAAAGCGTTCATTCCCCGCACTCATCCCCCGTAACATGATTTCTCGTAGATTTAATTCCGCTAATTTCGAGGCAAGCGATCGTACCGTTGTCGTGTAGTGTAACGGAAAACGAGCATCCTTAAATAATCGTCGCAGATCTCGCGCCGATTCGTGCTTTGATTGACGATTTGCCAAATCTGTAAACATCAATTGACAAAAACCTACAGAATCTAATTCTCCACTCTCCGGATCGCGTTTTTTATTCTCTTCATTGATCTTTTTAACATAACCATCCGGATCGCTTGCCCATTGATGAAAGCGATAGCGATCGGGAATTAACTGCTGTTCCGGTGGTGATTTTCCTGCCGCTTCTTCCTCCTCTAATGCCATCTCATCCCAGAGTTTCAGAAACAAAAATAAACTAAAAATCTCCAAGCGATCCACCGAATGTACCGCATCATCTCGCAAAATATTAGCCACATCCCAAAGTTCGTCCCCAAACCGATTAAAATCTGGGGGCATCCAACTTTCTCCACGATCTCCAAAACTAGATTCTCTAGGCATCGTCTCCCTCCTCTACAGGCATCCCCGCAGATAAACTTAACGCCTCATCCGCCAAAGCGATCGCCTTATCCAAACTTCCGAAAAGATTCTTAATCATCATCATTCCTCCCATTTGATACAACCATTGACTCTTAAGAATTTGCCGAGGTGTAATCACCGGATTTGCCCGTTTAAAATCGCAAATCATTAGCACAATTTCCCGCTTTTGTCCATCCAACCCTCGCTCTAATGCCCAAGTCGAAAAATCCTGATGTTGGTGTATCGTTTCAAAATCTGCCTCTCCCTTTGCCACCGTAATAAAATCCTCTAAAGTCGCCTCCGATTCCCCATACAAATCCCGTAACGAACTCAAATCAAAACCCATCGTAGCCAAGAAGGCGCGATCGGGTATTTTTTCCCCTTGAAAATACTGCCAGCATAAGAGAGTTTGAGCAAACCGTTCCTTTAACGTTTCTCGTTCTAAACCCTTTGTTAATTGCGCCTCAACCTGCCGTTTTAACTGGTCTAAAACTCCCGGAGAAATCGTCTCCGAATACACCAGATGAACCGGAACATCAGCAATAACCATATCTTGCTGTACCGCTTCCGGTTGAGACAATCGATCGCCATGAGAACCACGATCGCGATCGATAACCTCCGCTTCCTCCTGTTCGATGGGTTCGTCTTCAATCCCAATCGTCGTATTATCAACAATTTCCAAACGGGTTGTATCGACAAAATCAATCAAAGTATATTTATCCTTTCCCGTTTCCTGACATTTTCTTGTTCCCCGTCCCTTCATCTGCACGTAGAGAATTTTCGATTTCGTCGGACGTGCCATTAATAACACCTCCACATCCGGCGCATCTAACCCCGTATCCAACATTCCCACCCCCACTAAAACGATCGGTCGCGGCTGCATTAGCGCGTCCTTTTTCGCTTGTTCGATAATCTGTTTTCTTTCCCCAGCATCCGTCACCTGTTGGAACTCCGCGATCGCTTCTTTCGCTTCCGTCATTTGACTGTGAACGGCAACAATAAACTTTTCCGCACCCGCATCATTTTGCGGTAACTTATTGAGGCGATTGTACTCATCAATTAAAGCATAGCGTAAATTTTTAGCATGAGCGATGGAAGCTGCAAAAACAATCGTTTTCACAGGCTCCCTCCTTCCCAAAATCTCAAAATACTCCCGAGCGATTAACTCATTGCGTTGAGGCACATCTACCGCCTTTCCTAACTGTTCCGGTTCAAAATCAAACCCCATATCGTGAACCCCTTCCAAGTCCACATTGGTGGCAATTTTATGATGGGTGCATTGCGCTAACCGCTCCCATTCAGGAATACTAGGATTATTTTCTGCTTGGCGAATGGTATAGCGATAAATCGGACCTTGATATTGTCCCGCATCCGTAAAAAAGCGATCTGTATTTACCGTTTCCTTATCCGCAGGTGTTGCCGTCAATCCTAATAAGATCGCCCCCCCTTCGGCAAAATATTCTAAAACCCCATACCAATCCCCAAAATAAGAGCGATGACACTCATCTAAAATGACTAAATTAAAATGTTCGGGATCGTATTTGTGATATTTATGACGAGCGGCTAAGTGTTGAATCGTACTCACCAAAATATCTTGATGTTTGTCATTTTTACTTCCCGTTGCCCGTCCGATCTTAAAATTATCTCCTAAATGTTTCTGAAACTTACTCGCCGTTTGACTGGCCAAAGAGTCTCGATCCACTAAAAATAACGCCCGACGACATAACCCCAACGACCAAAGTTTAGCGATCGCACCTGCGGCAGTAATAGTTTTTCCCGTCCCTGTCGCCATCTGAAGATAAAGGCGTTTTCGTCCCGCTTGAACCACCCCAAAAATTTGCGAAACGGCGACTCTTTGATAATCTCTTAAATGACCGTGTAATTGGGCAACTTGAGGATTGAAAAATTCCTTAAATTCTGTTGGCGTGGGAAACTTAACGATCTTTTCTGGTAGCGTATTCGCCTTTAAATTCTGACGTAAATAAACTTCACCATCGCTGGCAAAAACCAACGCCACTTCATCCCCTGTATTCTGCTGATAAATTCTCGCATATTTCTTCGCTTGTCCGAGGGCTGCCCATAAATCCTTACCCGGCTTTTTGGCCTCCAAAATTGCCACAACTTTTCCCTCATAGAGAAAAACGCGATCGCACTCTTCTCCGTCTAAATTTTTGCGCCAACGCTTGCGAGTCGTCTTAAAATCCGTCAAATTCCAACCGAGATCGCGTAGATGTTCCTCGATGAGAATTTCTGCTTCATCTTCATTAATTTTAATCTCAGTCATATCATCTCCAATGTTGTCAGCAAAAGCGAGAGGAATTTAAGGGGAGCTTTTTCGGAAAAAATGCAAGCCGCTATAGAGTTGAAAGGCTCGATCCCAAAGACTGGGTTTGCGTCGCTCGAGATCGATTCGCAACGCCATGCGATCGAGGGTTTCGCGAAAGTCGATCGCGGTCTCGGCAAAAATATTAAAATTATCGTGCAGGGGGCGATCGCCGAGGGCTTCATCCAAAAATTGGGTTAAATAATGCCAATTTTTGCTGGCTGTATCTCGTTCCCCCAAAGGCAAGGATGTGGGTTTAGCGGCGAATGTAATGCCTTGCTGAAATTGATAGGTGCGATCGCAGAACCGAAGAATACAGTTGCGATCGCCTAAGTGTAAATCGCAGAACGGAACGCTATCCTGTTTTTGGGTTTTGCGCTTGATATTGCGCCGCGCATCCCAAACTACCACCGATTCAAACAGGGGAATACGACCGATAATGCGCTGAGTGACTTCCCCCCAATTAAAATCAAATCCGCCTTCTTGTCCATCCTGATTTTGGCAGCGAATGCGAACTCGCGGCTCGAGGGTTTGAAAATAATGCACCTCTAACACCTCGATCGCATCAATCGGACTCAATGGCTGGCAAAAACTGGGAATATTGACCTGTTGGAGGCGAGAAACATAATAATCGAGTTCGCCGATTTTCCCCGGACGATACAACCGCCAACCCCGCACGGGAAGACGCAAGCGGGCGGTATACGCATCCATATTCATAATTTTGCCAAAGGCTTTAGCAGCTTCCTGTCTGGCTTCAGGATCGATAGGTTCGAGAATGAGTACCCCTAATTTATCCCCTCCCTCGCCAGCCAAGGACTCGGAAATAGCTTGTTCCTTCTGCGATCGCGCTGCGGCTTCGAGGCGAGCAATCCCCTGACGAATCTGTGACATGAGTTTGGGATTAGTCGTCTTGGGGAGAAGATAGAGATAGATTCTTTCGGCCTCTTCTCGCTTTCCCAGTCCCTCCTTAATACGTCCGGCATAAAATCGTACCCACGGATTCTTGGAATCGGTTTGAATGAGGGGTTTTAATAATTTAGCCGCCAGGCGATAATCTTGGCGCTTGATGGCTTCGGCAATGCGATCGAGCATGATTGAGAACGGATGTAGACGATCGCATCTTATCGTTATTCCCATAAAAAAAGCAGGCAACCCTTGGAGAGTATTGCCTGCCAAAAATCAACCCCTACAAGTTGACACTTAAACCGTCACCAGTTCTTTCTCGGGGACGGGGCGCTTGCTGTTGCGAATGCCTTCGATGGCTTCGGCATAGTCAGGCGCTTTAAATACTGCTGAGCCGGCAACGATCGCATTGGCTCCGGCTTCTAATACTTGCCAAGTGTTGTGCATTTTCAAGCCGCCATCGACTTCGATCCAAGGATCTACGCCGCGATCGTCGCACATTTGGCGCAACTTGCGAACCTTCTCGGTAATTTGGGGAATGAAGCTCTGACCGCCAAAACCGGGGTTAACGCTCATTAACAAGACTAAATCGCAAACGTCGATAACGTATTCGATTAACTCTAAGGGCGTAGAGGGATTTAAAACCACTCCTGCTTTTTTGCCCAACTCTTGAATTTGAGTGAGAGTGCGATGGAGATGAGGAGAGGCATTATGTTCTGCGTGAACGGAAATGATATCGGCACCGGCTTTAGCGAATTCTTCCACGTATTTTTCCGGTTCGACGATCATCAAATGCACGTCTAGTGGCTTTTTCGTAATCGGGCGAATCGCTTTCACGATTAACGGACCGATCGTAATGTTGGGAACGAAGCGACCGTCCATCACATCCACGTGAATCCAATCCGCCCCGGCTTTATCCACGGCGGCTATTTCTTCTCCCAGGCGGCTGAAATCCGCTGAGAGAATTGAAGGGGCAATAACAATGGGTTTTTGACTCATGGTGGTGTTCTCCTAAAATTTTTTTAAAAATTGTAATATCATCAACAATTTAACATTATTTTTACATTTTTTTGCCCCCCAACACAAAAAATCGAAAAGATTAGAATAAAAATAATAAATTTATCGAAACGGTGCGAATGAGCAGAAAATTAACGTGGCTGTTGGGCGGATTGTCCCTGCTCGCCGCGATCGCCTCCCCGGTCGAAGCCTCGGAGGATACCATTAGCGATCGCGGCGTGAATGTTCGGATTTTACACGAAGCCCCTTACAACCTCATCGGTCGCAAAATCGGTATCGGGCAAGTCGAGGTTGGCCGGCCGGGAACATTCGGTCTCGATAAAAAAGCCTTTGCTAGCGATTTCCTCTCTCTGGCTGGGGCATTTCATCGCGATCGCCCAGCACAAGCCGATACCCACGTTGACGCTCATGCCGCGATGGTGGCGATGGTGATGATTTCCAGCGATAAGCAAGTCCCCGGGGTGGCACCAGGAGCGCGTTTGTATTCCTCGGCCGTGGGTTCCCTGAGAAATGCGGGACAGCCGGAAGAATGCCTCGCCTCTCAACACGTTGCCTTACAAAATAGCGGCGATGTACGGGCGATTAATTTCAGTTTTGGCGAATCCCTGCGACGAGATCCCCGCCCCAATGCAGTTTTGGATGGGAATGCCCTCTTAACCCTCTGCGTGGATTGGTCGGCGCGGGTTCACGACGTTCTCTACGTGATCGCGGGCAATCAAGGCCAAGGGGGAATTCCCATTCCCACGGATAACTTTAATGGGGTCAATATTGCCGCTTCGACCGTCAGAAATGGCGTATTCGATAAATTAGATTTTTCCAATATCAGCGCCTTACCTGAAGGGATCGGCCGCAATCTCATTTTGCGAGAAATCAACACGGACGGGCGGCGATCGATTAACTTGGTTGCCCCTGGCAGTCATGTTGTGGTGCGAGACTTGGATGGAGACGTGGCAGAGGTGCGCGGAACCAGTTTTGCCGCCCCTCATGTTGCCGGAGCCGTGGGCGTTTTACAGGAATTTGGCGATCGCCAGCTTGCCGATGCTGCCCCCAACTGGAGCATTGATTCCCGTCGCAATGAAGTCATGAAGGCGGTTTTGCTGAATGCTGCCGATAAAGTCCGCGATCCGGCTTTTGGGGTCGATCGCTCTTTCTTTGATAAAAATAATCAAACTTGGCTCGAAGGGGATGCTTATCAAAATCCCGATGTTCCCCTCGATATCCAAACCGGGACGGGACATTTGAATGTTTATCGCGCCTACCAACAGTTTAGCGGCGGGCAGCATTCTCCCGATACGGCTGTCGTTCCACGCGGTTGGGACTATAACACCGTCGAACAGGGAAATTATCAAGATTATGCGATCGCCGCTCCTTTACAAGAGGGCAATTTTGCCGCCGTTACCCTAACTTGGCATCGTCAGGTGGAATTAAACGATGAAAATGGTAATAACCTGTTCGATGTGGGCGAAGGCTTTCTCGATTTGGGGTTGAACGATCTCGATCTCTATCTCCTGCCCGCCGAGAGCGATAATCTCAACAATGCCGTTTGTTCTTCCATCAGTCGCGTCGATAGCAGCGAACATATTTTTTGTCCCGTCCCCACCACCGGACAATATAAAATCCGCGTTGTCTATCGCGATCGCATTAACGATCCCTTACAGGCTTATGGTTTGGCTTGGTGGACGATTCCTGCTCAATAGCAATTCACGATTTTCCGCTCAGTTAAATCGAGGCTTTGCGCTAAGATTGCAACGACCCTTAATATTTCTTAAAAATCATGACAGCCAACATTGAAATTTACACTTGGAGTACCTGCCCCTTCTGCATTCGCGCTAAGGCCTTGTTGAAAAAGAAGGGAGTAGAATTTACCGAATATTGTATTGATGGCGATAACGCCGCTCGGGAGAAAATGACGGACCGCGCCAAAGGGAAAAGTTCTTTACCGCAAATCTTCATCGACGATCGCCATATTGGTGGTTGCGATGACATCTACGAACTCGACGGACAAGGAGAATTAGATATCCTCCTACAAGGTCAAACGACTTGAAGAAGAACGAAAAGAGTCTGTAAAAACAGGCTCTTTTCAATTTCGTTAATTTAAGCGCTCCATTTGCAATTCACAAAAGCCATGCCGATCGCCAATTTTATCGCCCGCCAACTGCGAAAACCTTCCGGCTGGTGGGGAAAAGTCATCATGTCTCGCCTGCTAAATGCGGGGAATGCGGCGATGAATGAATTTACCTTACAACAACTCGATCTTTCGACCGATCCGGCGATCGCGCCTACGGAAACAATTCTCGAAGTGGGGTTTGGCGGCGGTTATTTATTAGGAAAAATCCTCGATCGCCCTGTTGTTAAGTTTGCTGCGGGTATCGATTTTTCCCCCGAAATGGTCGAGCTTGCAAAAAAACGCTTTTCCACGGCGATCGCAGCCGAAAAACTAGAGCTTCAATGCGCTTCTGTGGAAAATATTCCCTATGCCAACACATCCTTTACAAAAATTTGTACTGTGAATACGATTTATTTCTGGGCAGATCTCGAAAAAGCACTCGCAGAATTAGAGCGAGTGCTGATTCGAGAAGGAACTTTATCGATTTGTTTCAATTCGCCCGCCTTTTTGGAACAACAAGGATTTACCCGACGAGGTTTTTTAGCCTACGACATTAATTTTGTTAAAAATTTATTGGTCGCTTTGAATTTTAAAAACATCACTGCAATCTCTCAGCAAGATACCCTCCGAGAAGAGTTTACCTACATCTCGGCGCAGAAATAATCAAGTTTTTAAAGTCAGCTTAGTTCCAATCGTCCTCTGGCGACGGCTCTCAACAAGCGATCGATCGCTCGTCGATCTTGTTCTTCCAAAGAATCTTCTAAAATTGCTGCCATCAGTCCATAGCGATCGCCCAAGGTGAGAGTTCCCGTGTCTGCGGTAGAAGCAAGAATCTCTGCGATCGCTCCCGGAATGAGTTTCATGTGTACGTTACTCATTGCTCGACTCTCCTGAATTACCTATTCCTACTGTCTAGTATTTTTTTCCCGACCGGGGTGATTTTTCCGCTTGTTTTGTTGTAAGCCTTATCAACACAAATATTGAGGAAAATTACAAAAAAATTGCGATCTCTATCGGTATTTTTGGGCGATCTCAGTCCGCTAATCGTGCGATCGCGCGCGCTCCTTTTGGCGATCTAAATCTCTAGAAATGGCGATCTTGCTAACAAGATCGCGTGACAAAGATCACTCTGATAATGATAAAAAGATCGTGAATTCTTGTTAAGAATGAAGTTTTTTCCCTTCATTTCATTGCCCGTCGTCGATCCAACCATTGTTGTAAAATAATCGCTGCTGCTTTGCGATCGATGAGCGCTTTATTGCGAGAAGGCGACAGATTTTGCGCTTTCATTTGCTCTTCGGCTTCTACGGAAGTCAAGCGCTCGTCCATATATTCCACGGGCAGAGATAAAGCAGTCCCAAGGCGTTGAGTATACTTCTGCACTTGTCGCGCTTGAAAACCAATTTCACCACTCATAGAATAGGGCAACCCCACTACCAAGAGTTGAACTTGCCGCTCTTCCACTAAGGCTTGAAACTGCTCCACATCGCGCAAAAAAGAACTGCGAATTATCGTCGTTAACCCCGTCGCAATTAATCCCAACCCATCGCACCCCGCTACGCCAATTCGCTTTTTGCCTACATCCAATCCCAACACTGATAGTTTTTCCATTCCCAAACTCCCTATTTTTTCCGTTGTTCTTACAAAACTAACTCGTTCCCATTTTGCCTTAATTTGGGCGATCGTTACAAACCCCTCTCTCAAACTGATGTAAAATATGGCAATGAGAAACTCGTAGAGGTACGAGGGTCTTGCACGAGATAAATTCTTATCCAAAGATCGGTATTTAGCGATATGCCAAACACGAACAAACTCGAGAGCATCTCTATTAAAGGTTTTCGCCGCCTCCAAGATATCGATTTAGAAATGAGAGATTTAGTCGTCGCGATCGGGGCTAATGGATCGGGGAAAACCTCTTTTTTAGATGTATTTTCTCTCCTGTCAGCTTCGGCTAATGGTCAATTATTAGATACATTACAAATTCAAGGTGGTTTGAATGAAATTTTAACAAGAGGGCGATCGCGAGCCTTGGAAATAGGCGTTTCGATGACCGTGCCGGATTATGAACCTTTGCAATATAATTTAGCTCTATCTCCAAAAGGTTTTGCTTATGAAATCATGCAAGAAACCTTAACTCAGCATAGCGATCCTTCACGACCCGAACCGTTTAAATATATAGATTCTTACCGATCGCAAATTCAGTATTTTAGCCAAGATGATAAAAAACTGGTAACTCCGAATTGGGAACACAATTATCTAGAAACCTCCCTTGCCCAAGTTCCCAAGATGTATTATCAGCCTGAAAATCTGAGAAAAAGTTTGGGATCTTCGAGTTATTATGGGGCATTAGATGTTTCTCCTCAAAGTCCGGTTAGATTGCCTCAAGCAATGCGTCCGTCAAAGTTGCCGGGTGCAAATGGTGAAAACTTAGCCTCTTGTCTTTACAATTTGAGAGAAACCAATCAAAATGATTTTGAAATGATTGAAAGTATTCTTTCTGTAGCTTTCTCTGATTTTGAAAAATTAAATTTTCCTCCAGTTGCGGTAGGAACTTTATCAATAACATGGAAAGATAAAAATTTTAGCGAACCCATTTATATGCACGAACTCTCGGAAGGAACGCTAAGATTTCTTTGGCTGACCACTCTCTTGCAAAGTGAGAATTTAAGTCAAATTACATTAATTGATGAGCCAGAAGTTAGTTTGCATCCCGAACTATTACGATATTTAGTATATTCTCTAAGAGAGGCCGCAAAACATACACAATTGATTGTTGCCACTCATTCCGATCGATTGGTACAATTTCTCGAACCCCATGAGATATTAATTTGCGATATTGAAGAAGGGACAACGACAATGACTTGGGCTGATACCCTCGATCTTGAAAAATGGTTAGAAGATTACACTTTAGATCAATTATGGGCAATGAATATTCTCGGAGGTCGTCCATGAAAATTGCAATTTTAGTAGAAGGAGAGACAGAAAAGGCTTTTGAAGGTAAACTTCGCGATTTTCTTTGGACACGATTGGAGGAGAAACAAATGCCGAAACTTAAACTTCTCCCTCAAGGTGGTCGCATTCCTACAAAAGATAAGCTAAAACGAAAAGTTGATATCTTGTTGAGTGGCAAAGATGCTTATCAAGCCGTTATTGCTTTGACAGATGTTTATACAGGAACAAAGGATTTTAAAGATGCTGAAGATGCCAAAGCAAAAATGAGACAATGGGTAGGAAATAATCCCGATTTTTACCCTCATGTCGCCTTACATGATTTTGAGGCATGGCTTCTTCCCTATTGGAAAACAATTCAAGAATTAGCTAAACATAATCTTTCGAGTCCCAGTTCTTCTCCGGAAACAGTTAACCATAATAATCCTCCTGCCCATAGGATCAAAGATATTTTTGAGCGGGGTCAATGCAAAAAAAGCTATAGTAAACCAATTCATGGAAAAAAGATTTTAGAAAAAAACGATCTCAATATCGCCATTCAAAGTTGTCCGGAGTTAAAGGCTTTTATCAATACCATTCTTTCCCTATCCGGTGGTACGATACTAGATTAATGATAGGATTATGTCAAAATAATCGAGATTGCAATATGGATTATAACAATAAGGGTAATTAATAATGGCTAAATTTGTTTTTGTAACCGGGGGAGTCGTCTCCAGCATCGGCAAGGGAATTGTGGCTGCTAGTTTGGGGCGATTATTCAAATCTCGCGATTACTCGGTTTCCATCCTGAAATTGGATCCCTATATTAATGTTGACCCCGGTACCATGAGTCCTTACCAGCACGGGGAAGTCTTCGTGACGGAAGATGGGGCGGAGACGGATTTGGATTTGGGACATTACGAACGCTTTACCGATACTTCGATGTCCCGCCTCAATAGCGTCACCCAAGGCGGTATTTTCCAAGCGGTTCTCAATAAGGAACGTCGGGGAGATTATCAAGGGGGAACCGTGCAGGTGATCCCCCACATTACCAATGAAATTAAAGAACGGATCAAGCGGGTTGCGATTAATACCCATTCCGATGTCGTAATTACGGAAATCGGCGGGACTGTCGGCGATATTGAATCTCAACCCTTTTTAGAAGCGATTCGCCGCTTCCGCAAAGATGTGGGACGGGATAATGTCCTGTTTATTCATGTCACTCTCGTACCTTGGATTCCTTCGGCGGGGGAGATGAAAACCAAACCCACCCAACATTCCGTTAAAGAACTGCGATCGCTCGGGATTCAACCAGATATTTTAGTCTGTCGCTGCGATCGCCCCATCGAACGGGGAATTAAGGAAAAACTGTCGGAGTTTTGCGATGTTCCCGCAGAATGCGTCATCACCGCCCAAGATGCGGGCAGCATTTACGAAGTGCCTTTGATGTTAGAAGGGGAAGGACTGGCCAAACAAACGTTAAATCTCCTGAAACTCGAACAGAGAGACCCGGAGCTCGATCGCTGGCAAATTCTGGTCGAAAGCATGAAATCCCCTCAAAATCACGTAGAAATTGCTTTGGTGGGCAAATACGTGAAACTGAGCGATGCGTATCTATCTGTCATTGAAGCCCTCACCCATGCGGCGATCGCCTTGAAGAGCGAGGTAAATGTTCGTTGGGTCAGTGCGGAAGATATTGAAGAAAAAGACGCGCGTGCTTATTTAGAGGGAGTGAGCGGTATTGTGGTACCGGGGGGGTTTGGCGTTCGCGGCGTGGATGGGAAAGTGGCAGCTATTCAATACGCCCGAGAACAGGATATTCCTTTTTTGGGGCTTTGTTTGGGGATGCAGTGCGCGATCGTCGATTGGGGGCGCAATATCGCTTGTTTGGATAAGGCTAACAGTGCGGAGTTCGATCGCGAAACGCCCAACCCTGTCATCAATCTTTTACCAGAACAGGAAGATGTGGTGGATCTCGGCGGTACGATGCGTTTGGGCTTATATCCCTGCCGTCTGGCTCCCAATACTCTCGCTCGTTCCCTCTATCAAAAAGAGGTGATTTACGAACGCCATCGCCATCGCTACGAGGTCAATAATGCCTATCGCAATCTCTTACTAGAAACGGGGTATACCATCGGCGGAACTTCTCCTGACGGTCGTTTGGTGGAGACGATTGAATTGAGCGATCGCAAGTTTTTCCTTGCCACCCAGTTCCATCCGGAATTCAGTTCTCGTCCCAACCGCCCCCACCCTCTCTTTCTCGGTTTTGTCCAAGCGGCTTTGGGTCAAAAGATCGAAATTTCCGATTCGTTGCGATCGGAGTTTGAGTCTTCTACTGGGTCAACTTCTCCCAATTCTTCGGAGCGAGCAACGGCGGAGATTTCTTAAAGTATCTGCAAGGATGGGACAATAATCTATTTTCTCATCCTGTTGCTCGTTCTTTCATCGATCGTTGATAATTGAGGGCGAGGGGTTGCATTTTGACAAGGCTCAATGAGTACGGATCGCATTGCCCTAGCCAATCGCCCTATTGATAATCGGTCATTGTAGAGAGGTTTTGTGACACATTGGGTCAAGATTAAATACGAACGGAAGTATTATATTGTCGATCTCGATCGCTTGAGCGCCTTTGCGTGTTCGCCGAATGGGAGAGTTACGTTCTGGTTGCCCGATGGTTCGATTCCGATTGTCGTGACGCAACAAGGAGAACCGGAAGATTACAAAAAGTTGCAAGATTACATTCGCGGGATTGTCGAGAATTCTATTTCGGGATATTGGGTACGCTTTTTTTACGATCGCCGGGAGTATTTTATCAATCTCAATTGCATTGGCAGTTTTTGTTATACGGATAAGGGTAAACTTACGTTTTGGATTCCCGATTCCTCTGTGCCGATTATTCTGACCAAGCAAAACGATCCCGAATCCTACGAACAAGTTAAGGATTTTATTCTCCACAAAACGGGGGATAGTTTGCCATAGTTTGCTTTTTGATTTGAGAGGCGGATCGGGTATGGTGAAAAGCTCCAGAGGAGTGAAACGTTGGTCGCGGAATCGTCAATGGCAATATCAACTCGACTAAAGTGGCGGTGAAAAACTCCAGAGGAGTGAAACGTTGGTCGCAGGTGTTAGGGAAGGGGCAGCGATCGCTCCTCCCGCTAGGTGAAAAACTCCAGAGGAGTGAAACGTTGGTCGCGGTTTGGCTGTTGGATTCGGAATCCCGTTTTGCGAGGAGTGAAAAACTCCAGAGGAGTGAAACGTTGGTCGCGGGAAGCAGGAGATCGCTGAAAAATAAGGGCAGAAAAAGACGTGAAAAACTCCAGAGGAGTGAAACGTTGGTCGCGGGGGTCCGAAGAGAACCGCATTGCCGCCAAGAAGTGTGAAAAACTCCAGAGGAGTGAAACGTTGGTCGCGGAGGAGTTGCACGATACATTCTCCACGCTGCAATGGGTGAAAAACTCCAGAGGAGTGAAACGTTGGTCGCGGTTGAGAGAAAACAACTTAGCTTCTTCTGGGATTAGGTAAAGTGAAAAACTCCAGAGGAGTGAAACGTTGGTCGCGGTCGGCAAAAGATTCGCACGATGTTGCTTGAGATCGGTGAAAAACTCCAGAGGAGTGAAACGTTGGTCGCGGTTA
>JBCCVR010000115.1:0-24076 GCA_039194995.1 Cyanobacteria bacterium P01_E01_bin.42
ACCCGATTTATCTAGGTGAATTCTATCCAAAGTAGGATTGAATCAAATATTTTGAGTTAACGATCTAGGCTGTTCGTGCCTATTACGTTTGGGAATTTATTTTACTGTTTTGAATCCAAACTTTAACAAAAATACAACATAACTTGACAAACTAATTTAGCACACAATCTTTTCTTTAGATTCCGAATTGCATATTTTTTCGATTTTGTTGGCAATTTCAAGAAGTGTTGTTGCTTAAAGTTGCGATCGCTACAATCTCATCCATTTATTGTTTGAGGGCAACCCCAATGGTACAAGCTAATTTACACCGTCCCGTCCAAACCCGTCGGGAAAATGCTTTTATTCTTTGGTTCGATGAAGTGAGGAACAAAGATGTCAGTTTAGTCGGGGGAAAAAATTCTTCTCTCGGCGAAATGATCCAACAGCTAAAACCGCAAGGCATTAATATTCCCAATGGGTTTGCGACAACGGCTCGCGCTTATCGCTACTATATTCGAGAAACAGGGTTAGAACCCCGCTTGCGAGCATTATTCGCAGGTCTCGATGTTCGCGATCTTCAAAACTTACAAGAACGAGGACAGCAAGCGCGCTCCTTGATTTTACATACTCTTTTCCCCAAAGACTTACAAGACGAGATCGCCCTTGCTTATAAAAAGCTCTGTCGAGAGCATGGGTGCAATACGGGTTCTTACGCAGACTTCGACCCGGAATATCGGTCATCATGTAACGCATCTAGCCGCGATATGGATGTGGCGGTACGTTCCAGTGCCACGGCGGAAGACTTGCCAGAAGCGAGTTTTGCTGGGCAACAGGAAACCTATCTCAACGTGCGCGGGATTAAGGGCGTTCTCGAAGCCTGTCATAAATGCTTTGCCTCTCTGTTTACCAACCGTGCCATTTCCTATCGAGATCGCAATGGTTTCGACCATTTTAACGTCGCCCTGTCTGTCGGGGTTCAGAAGATGGTGCGATCGGATTTGGCATCATCGGGGGTGATGTTCTCCATCGATACGGAAACCGGATTTAAAAATGCCACGCTGATTACCGCCGCCTACGGGTTGGGGGAGAATGTGGTGCAAGGTGCCGTTAACCCGGATGAATATCTGGTCTTTAAACCCACCCTAAAAGCAGGATATCGCCCGATTTTAGATAAGCGATCGGGGACAAAGGCGATTAAAATGATCTACGATCTCGACGGCTCGAAACTGACGAAAAACGTCGAAGTCCCCGAACCCGAACGACAAAAATTCTGTTTGAGCGATGATGAAATTTTACAGTTAGGGCGATGGGCAATCCAGATCGAGGAACATTACTCCCGCGTGTGGGGAACGTATACGCCGATGGATATGGAATGGGCGAAAGATGGTTGCACGGGGGAATTGTTCATCGTGCAAGCGCGTCCGGAAACCGTCCAATCCCAAAAAGTGGGGAATGTTCTCAAAACCTATGCGTTAAAAGAACGCAGCCATCTTTTAACCTCGGGGCGTAGTGTCGGGACGGCGATCGGTCAAGGTAAAGCGCGAGTCATTCTCAGTACCTCCTATTTAGATCTCTTCCATCCCGGGGAAGTCCTCGTCACCAACCGCACGGATCCCGACTGGGAACCGATTATGAAACAGGCAAGCGCGATCGTCACCAACCAAGGGGGGCGTACCTGCCATGCAGCCATTATCGCGCGAGAAATGGGCATTCCTGCCATTGTCGGTTGCGGCGATGCGACAGAAGCGATCGCCTCGGGACGAGAAGTTACGGTTTCTTGTGCGGAAGGGGAAGAAGGGCCAGTATATCAAGGATTATTGCCTTTTGAGGTCAAAGAGACGCTTTTGGATAATTTGCCAACGACTCGCACGAAAATCCTCATGAATATCGGCAACCCGGAACAGGCATTTTCCTTAGCAAGTATTCCCGCCGAGGGGGTTGGTTTGGCGCGGTTAGAGTTTATCATCGCCAATAATATTAAGGCGCATCCTTTGGCTTTACTCCACTTCGACCGAGTGAGCGATCGCTGGGAACAAGCGCAAATTGAAAAACTCACCAAAAACTATTCCCACAAACCCGATTTCTTCGTCGATAAATTGGCGCGAGGGATCGGCACGATCGCGGCAGCATTCTATCCCAAACCCGTTATCGTGCGGATGTCGGATTTCAAATCCAATGAATACGCCAACTTACTCGGCGGTCAAAACTTTGAACCCCACGAGGATAACCCGATGATAGGCTGGCGGGGCGCTTCTCGCTACTACGATCCCAAATACCGCGAAGCATTTGCCCTCGAATGCAAAGCAATGAAACGGGTGCGAGACGAGATGGGGTTAACCAATGTCATCCCGATGATTCCCTTCTGTCGCACCCCGGAAGAAGGGCGGCGCGTGCTGGTAGAAATGAGCAAACAGGGGTTAAAACGCGGGGTGAATGGGTTGCAAGTTTACGTCATGTGCGAACTCCCCAATAACGTCATTTTGGCTCATGAATTTGCCGAAGTCTTTGACGGCTTCTCCATCGGTTCCAACGACCTCACTCAACTCACTTTAGGCTTGGATCGCGATTCCGCTTTAGTGGCACACTTATTCGACGAACGCAACGAAGGGGTTAAACGGATGGTGAAAATGGCGATCGCGATCGCCAAGGAAAAAGGAGTCAAAATCGGCATTTGCGGTCAAGCTCCGAGCGATTATCCCGAGTTTGCCAAGTTCCTCGTTGAAGCGGGTATCGATTCCATGAGTTTAAACCCCGATTCGGTTCTAAAAACCCTGCTGATGGTTGCCGAAGTCGAGAAAGGTTAACCGATAAGATTGTTGGCAAAACGGGATTTTGTCAACCGGAAAGGGCGCAAGTTGGGGGTAATACTTGCGCTCTTTTTTCCGTTTTTTGAAAAATAGTTCAATAGGCGAAAGACATTCCGATATTAGTTTAATTCCCTTCTGGTAAAGTACGCTGTAATTGGCCTAACTTGAGCAATAAAACTCGCCTACGATTGTGTAACATCAAAATTACTTCATGTTTTTGAGGATATCGCCATTCAACATATTCAATAAAATCATCAATGGTACAGGTTTTAGTAAAACCACCATTCCATTGATAAAAATCATCGCTAATTTGTTCTGTAATTGTCACAATATTATCTGGGTCGTTGGCAAGAAAAGGATAGTTGTTTTTATCGTAGAGATGATGACCGACGAGTTTAATTAATCGATTTTCGTATTTATCACGAGCAATTTCAGTAATTTGACAAAACTTGTCTCGATTTTTAACATAGCGGACAGTTCTTTCTATTTCTTGTGGTGAAGGGGATGGCGCGATCGCTAAAAATTCAATGACAGGTGGTGCAACTTCTCGCACTCGATTACAATATTCTTGTCTTTCTTGCGATCGCAAGCTAATTGACAGTTCTACACTTAATTTTTCTAATCCCGATAAGGAGAAATAATCGGTTTCTTCGCGATTGTCAAAATCCTCGGTAATTTTCATGGCATATTCCGATCTCTGAATGTTGCGGAAGGCTTCATCTAGACGAGATCGCGTCGTCTTGAAGATTTTAACAATATCTTGGCGATCGAGCCAATGCCGTTGATTTTTAAAGGTTAAGGAAGAACTATTTTCATAAACCGATCGCCGAATATTGTTGTCAATGCGATCGAGACGATAGCGATCGAGTAAAGCAAAAACTGTATGAAGTGCTGTATCGGTTGCTTCACCTTGCAGATCGATATAATTGGCGATAGCGATCGCGCCTTCCCTAGAAAAAATACGAATAGCTTGTTGTTTATTAATATATCCTTGAACCACAAAATGAATCCATTCTCGGAGGTAATTTTTCTCTTCGGAGGAAGAAATCAGAAAGTCTACCAGTTCATCAAATTCTTTTTGCGATCGCTCAAATGCCTCAGCGAGTTTGTTTTCTTCAATATAGAAAATTTCTCGGTCAAATGTCATTCTTAGACTCCTGCGAGAATACTTTTATACATCATCTCAATTTGCTCGAATATATCGCGATCGCCTGTTTCTGAGTTATCGGGATGATAAATTTTAGAAAGTCGATAATAGGCTTGTTTAATTTCATCTTTTGTTGCCGTTTTTGGATTCAATCCAAAAACTTGCCAAGGTTTGAAATAATGAAATATATCAATTCCATTAATGCACCCATATCCTTGTCGATCTTTTTCATCGGGGAGAATCCCAATGAATTTACGGTAGAGTGTTTCCCATGTCGATTTTAAACGAAAATCGAGTTTTCCCATACCGTCGGTTGCCATTCTAAAAGCACCAGATTTTTTGAGGATTTTTGTATTACTAGCATTGAAGCGATCGCAAATTGCTTGTTTGAGTTCTTCTATTTTGAGTGCTGGCGATCTCGGTTGAGATGTTTCCAGCACCAAGCAAGCAAATTCTTCTAAGGATCGAGCATCAACTCGTCCTACTTTAGCAAGGCGAGTAATTTCATTCTGGACTTGCGGATTTAAAACGACAGTCGGCATTTTTCCGGGCGAATGGCGATCGTTTTTGGTGGCTTTCCCTATGATATCAAACTGGAGCAGTGCGATCGCTTTTTCGCGAACTAGGATGATGCGAGAAGGTTAGATGGATCGAGATTACATCTATTTTCTCAAATAATGATACATTTTTTCTGCAAAGACTCTTGATGGATTTACTGCGATCGCAAGCATTTTCTACCCAATTGTGATAGCGTTACCTTTGACAGTCTAGATATGGTAAATTAGAATTAGATATTAAAAAAGTGCGGTAGTGTGGATAAATAGTATGGCATTTGATCAAAATCATTTTGATAAAGTTCTTATTGAAATTCAAAGACACATAGAAGATACAGAAACTTCTAAATTAGCCCATTGGCATGCAGCAGATGTATATGGTAGATGGCATAGATGGTTCATTGGGTTACCCGCAACCATTTTGGCAACAATCTTAACATGGTTACTTTCTTCTGATTTTCAAGGACTGATTTCTAATACTTCTGACTCAGTAGTTTTGAGATTTTTAGTTGCCCAACTCCCAGTATTTATTGCATTTCCAGTATCTTTACTCAGTGCATTAGGTACTTTTCTAAATTATAATGAACTGGCAATTAAACATCGTACGGCTGCTGAAAATTTACACGCTTTATGGAGAAACTGCAAAAATTGGGAGACAGACTTTCCAGACCAATCAATGTGTGAAAAAGCAGTTCAAGCAGTTCAGCAATACAGGAAACGTCTTAATGAAATCAATAGAGATTCTCCTCAAATACCTAAATGGGCATGGAAAAGTGTAAAAAAGCAACAAATCGAAGGTTCTACCACTTATACTTTTGAAAATAATACTGAACATGAATCTAATACAGACTCTATATTATAACCTAATAAAATTCTTCGATATTCTAAACAATGTTATGGCTGAAGAGATTCGCGATCGCATTCGTTATATTTGATTGTCAGCGAACATATATTCTTGAAGGGCGATCGCATTTCGGGGTAAAATACTCCTACGGTAACTTGGGAATTTAGTGCATGAGTATAGGCGTTGCGGTCGTCGGCACCGGGTTCGGTCAAAAAATTCACATCCCCGGATTTCAACATCATCCCGATACGGAAGTCGTCGCCGTGTGGAATCGGGATCTCGGAAAAGCCAAAGCGATCGCAGATGCCAACAAAATCCCCCATGCTTTCAACCGTTTGGATAAACTATTAGCCCTCCCGGAAGTGGAAGCCGTTAGCGTCTCTACACCCCCTTTCCTGCACCACGAGATGGGCAAACAAGTATTAGAAGCCGGAAAGCACCTATTATTGGAAAAGCCGATGACGCTACGAGTGAGCGAAACGAGGGAACTTCACCAACTCGCACAACAAAACGGCTTAATTGCGATCGCGGATTTCGAGTATCGCTTCGTTCCCGCATGGCAAAGATTGGCAGAATTGTTACAAGAAGGCTATGTCGGTCAAACCCGCTTGATTAAAATCGATTGGTTAGCCGTCAGTCGTGCCAACCCCGATCGCCCTTGGAATTGGTATGCTCGCAAGGATAAAGGGGGAGGCGCATTAGGCGCGATCGGCTCTCACGCATTCGATTACATTCATTGGCTATTCGGCCCGGTCAAACGCTTGTGTGCTCATTTAAGTTGTGCGATTCCCGAACGTCCCGATCCCGCCGATGGGAATAAGCTCAAACCTGTAGATGCCGACGATACCTGCTCCATCCTATTAGAATTGGCAGATGGTACGCCCTGCCAGGTTTCCCTCAGTTCCGTCACGTATCAAGGAAGAGGGCATTGGGTGGAAGTTTACGGCGATCGCGGTACTCTCGTTCTCGGTAGCGATAATCTCAAAGATTACGTCCACGGCTTTCACTTATACGCCGCACCTGCCGGGCAGAATTTATCAGAGCAGGAAATCCCCAAACGCCTCGCTTTCCCGCAAGTCTTTACCGACGGACGTTTAGCCCCCTTTGTCCGCGTTGCCGATCATTGGGTTAACTGCATTAAATCCGGACAAAGTAGCGCTCCTTCATTAAAAGAGGGGATTTACTCGCAACTGCTCATGGATTTAACCCACGAGTCCCATGAAAAGAAATGTTGGGTTGAGGTGAGCGATCGCTGAATCCACTGCTTCCCTCAAACCCTCCGACTCCTTACCCGAGGGCATCGCGATCGAGCAATTTTACCTGATTGGGATGTGCGAACAACTCAGAAATACAACTCACGAGTTTACTAAATCTTACTTGAGATTCAATATTGGGAATCGACGAACCCACAAACCGCCAATCGTCTGTAGAAAACTGCCATTCCTGTTGCGTGCAGGTATAGCCGTAGGCTTCGATGGTTTGGAGTTGACAGTAAGGCAACAAAAGATCCTCAGAAAAATGCACTTCTATCAAGATACATCGACAGGAGAGATTGCCAATCTGTTTGGGTAAATAGAAACTGAGGTCGATCGAGTACGGATCGAGTGCGCTCTGAGTTTCTTCGTCGTCCACCCACGGACAGAGATCGACGGTAGAACCGGAAAACTCCCTGCGGAAAAGGACGGCTAGGCTGGCAATTTTGCTGGCTAGTTCGGGTGAGATTGCCTGAGTGGTTGCATTCATAGAATTTCGTGCGAGTTAATTTGTTGCAAGAATTTCTCAATAATAGAGAATGGAAAAACAATTCCTCAAGTCGCGTAGCTTTGGCCGATAGGCTACAAAGTCGAGATTGTTTGGGTCTAAAAGCCCGCAAAATAAGGCATTGAGGAAAAGAGTCCCAATCTCGTGCAGACAGCGATCGCGAGTTTGCAGATGCTGTATTGAGAAAATTTTGATTTGACAAGATTCCTTATTGAGATTATATATCAATAAGAAGAAAACATCAATTTTGATGAAGGAGATTTTTATGAGCGCGTATACACAGGAGTTACGGACAACGGCTCGGGCGATGGTGGCACGAGGCAAAGGAATTCTGGCAATGGATGAAAGTAACGGAACTTGCAATAAGCGGTTTCAAAAGCTGGGGATTCCCGCGACGGAGGAGTATCGGCAAGCCTATCGGCAACTCATTCTCACTACGCCAGACTTGGCCAATTACATTAGCGGACCCATTCTTTATGATGAGACGATCCGACAATCCACTACCGACGGCGTTTCTTTCTTGAAAGCGATCGCCGATGCGGGCATGATTCCGGGCATCAAAGTAGACACCGGAGCCAAGGATCTGGCAGGTCATGCTAATGAGAAGGTGACAGAAGGCTTAGATGGCCTGCGCGATCGCATCGCCGAGTATTATCAAATGGGGGCGCGTTTTGCCAAGTGGCGAGCCGTGATTACCATTGGTGACGGCATTCCCAGCCGTGCTTGTATCGAAGCCAATGCCCATGGATTGGCACGCTATGCGGCGCTCTGTCAAGAAGGTGGACTCGTTCCAATTGTAGAACCCGAAGTGCTGATTGATGGCGACCATACCTTGGAGCGTTGCTGGCAGGTGACAGATGAAACCCTGCACGAAGTCTTCAATCATCTCTATACTCAAGGGGTTGCTTATGACCAAATGATTTTAAAACCCAGCATGGTTATTTCTGGCAAAGACTGTCCGACTCAAGCCAGTGTTGAGGAAGTTGCCGAAGCGACGGTTAACTGTCTCCTGAAAAATGTGCCTGCGAGTGTTGCAGGGATTGCGTTCCTCTCGGGAGGTCAATCGATGAAGCGGTCTTCGGCTCACTTAAACGCAATGAATTCCTTGTTTGCCAGTCAGTGTCCCTGGCCCGTTACCTTCTCCTATGCCCGTGCCATTCAACAGCCCGCCCTCGACCACTGGAGCGGAAATAGCGATCGGGTAGCTGAAGCTCAGCAAAAGCTGTTAACTCGCGCGAAGTTGAACAGTGCTGCCAGCATTGGCGAATATTCGAGCGAAATGGAAAAAACCCCCGCTCTTGTCTAGAATTTAGTGCCAGTTTAAGGCTTGTGTCGAGCCTTAAACCCTACTCGTGTTGGGTGATGCTGTCGTAACCCAATCGAGACGAATCCCACGAAAGAAATATTGGGTCGAGGTCGGCGATCGCTGAATTGGGCGATCGCTAACCTCAATCTTCGCGACTCCCTAGTTACCTGAATCGCGATCGAGAACTTTCACCTGATTGGGATGTGCAAACAACGCAGAAATGTTACTCACGAGTCTACTGAATCGTACTTGCTGTTCGATATTAGGAGATGAACCCACAAACATCCAATCCTCTGTCGAAAACTTCCACTCCCGTTGCTTGCGGGTATAACCGAAGGCTTTGATGGTTTCGAGTTGACAGTAGGGTAATAAAAGATCTTCGGAAAAGTGAACCTCTATCAAAATACACCGACAGGCGAGGTTGCCAATATATTTGGGTAAATAGAAACTGAGGTCAATTGAATAAGGATCGAGTTGACTCTGAGTTTCATCTTCGTCCATCCACGGACAGAGATCGACGGTAGAACCGAAATACTCTCTTCGGAAAAGGACGGCTAGACTAGCAATTTTACTGGCTAGTTCGGGTGTTATTGCCTGAGTGGTTGCATTCATAGAGTTTGGTGCGAGTGAATCTGTTGAGAATTATTCTCAATAAGTTGCGCAGCTTCGACCCACAGGCTGCAAAGTTAAGAGTTTTTGCTTAAAAAGCCTTTGGAATAAGGTTTTGAGTAAAGGAGTCTCGCTCTCATGCAGACGGCGATCGCTCAGTTGCAGATACCGTATTGAGAAAATGCAGATCTCAACTGGAATTTATTATTAAGATTATATAACGGCAGGGGACAACATCAATTTTTATGCAGGAGATTTGAGCGAAAAATCTAACCGATCGTCCCAAGGAGAAGGTTGCAGGGGGTTAGACAACCCGCGCGATCGCATCGTCACTCGAGTTGGGTTATGACAGCGCAACCCAGCCGCTACCAATCCCGCAAACAGCAATGTTGAATGATAGCGATCGCTGAGTAAAATAGGAAGTAACTGCAACATTTTCAGGCGATCGCCATGGTACAAAGCCTCTCTCTAACGCTGACCCTGCAAGAGTTTCTGGCACAACCCGAAACTAAACCTGCCAGCGAATATATTAATGGAAAAATTATTCAAAAGCCTATGCCAAAGGGACGACACAGCCGCTTGCAAGGTAAACTTTGTGCTGCAATTAACCAAGTCTCGGAAGATGCAAAAATTGCCTATGCCTTCCCAGAATTAAGATGTAGTTTTGGAACGAGATCTATAATCCCAGATATATCAGTTTTTCTTTGGGATCGTATACCATTTACATCGGATGGCAATGTTCCAGATCATTTTAATTTACCCCCAGATTGGACAATTGAAATTCTTTCTCCCGAACAGCATCCCAATAAAGTGCTGGGTAATATTCTTTATTGCCTCGATAATGGGAGTCGTCTCGGTTGGTTTATCGATCCAGATGATTTGAGTATTTTGTTTTTGCAGCCTCAACAACAGCCTATATTATGTCATGGCGATCGCGATCTTCCCGTTTTGCCTGAATTAGAATTAACGCTTACTGTTAATGAGGTGTTTAGCTGGTTAAAAATGGCATCATAGAAAAGAATCAAAATAACAAAGATTTTGAAATTAACGATAACAACCGTTCGTTGCTTATTACTGAAAGGAATCACCCTATTTTACCACGATCGCATTTTTAGACACCGGATTGGAGAGTACAATCGAGGTGCTAGTCGGCCCGTATTTGCTTAACTGATTGAGAATTTCTTCGAGGTGAGACATAGAAGAAGCGATCGCTTCGATAATAAAAGAGGAATTCCCCGTTACATGATAGCTGCGTAAAATTTCCGGTAAGGCTTCCATCGTCGCGATCGCTTCGGGATAGCGATCGGGAGTGGTCGTCAGTTGAATAAACACGCCGATCGGCAATCCCAAGACCTCGGCATTGACTCGGGCGCAATACCCGGTTATGACCCCCGCATCTTCCAATTTTCGCACCCGTTCCGTCGCAGCCGGGGAAGAGAGTCCTACTCTGCGTCCCAATTGAGAAAAGGAAAGCCGTCCCTCCTGCTGCAATATTTGTAAAATTTGCCAATCCGTCTCGTCTAACTGCATTTTAGAAATTTAAAGCCATTCCGTCTTTTTTCTTTAATTTTGTACCATAAAATTGCCAAATTGCTTAAATTTTGGCTTTAATTTTACGATTTTTCTTTGTAAATTAAAGAGAAGAAAGATTGATTTCAAGTATGGATATTTCGCTTTTATTCAAAGGCTTTTCGATTGGATTGGCCGTTGCTGCTCCTGTCGGTGCGATCGGTATGTTGTGCATTTATCGCACTTTAGCTTACGGTCGTTTAATCGGTTTGATTTCCGGACTCGGTGCGGCAACTGCCGATGGGGTTTATGGTTGTATTGCTGGATTTGGTTTAGCCGCCCTCTCCAATTTTCTCGTCGATCGCGCCTTTTGGTTTCAATCGTTTGGAGGCTTGTTTCTGATGTATCTGGGGGTGAAAACATTTTGTGCTAAACCCAAACAAAAAGCAGAGGACGATAAGCGTTCCAATTGCTCCACTGCTTATTTTTCCACCTTTTTTCTCACCCTAACCAATCCCACGACAATTCTTTCCTTTATCGGTATTTTTGCCGGTTTGGGCTTAGTCAATTCTAGTGATAATTATCAAGGTGCCCTGCTGTTAGTTTTGGGAGTTTTTATCGGCTCTGCGGCTTGGTGGCTGTTTTTGAGTTTTGCGATCGCTCGCCTGCAAAAAGCCATTCATTTGGTCAATTTGCGCTGGTTAAATCGCCTTTCGGGAATTGCGATCGTTATCTATGGAATTTTGGCGGTATCATCTTCTTTAAAAGAGTTCTTTGAGTTATAGCAATTCGTAAGTTGCTAAAATTCAAGAAAATTAATAAAGATTGCCTCCACCTTCCCATCACAATAGGAGGTAGATAATAACTAAAAATTTGTAACATTATAAAGCAGGAGAAGAGAAGCAATGGATGGACAAGAGTTACTCAAGCGTTACCAAGCAGGAGAACGAGATTTTGCTCGGGTTAATCTCATGGGGGCAAACTTGAAGAGAATGCAACTTCCCGGGATCGATCTTACGGATGCTTATTTAGGTGCGGTCAACTTGAGTCGAGCCAATCTTAAAGGCGCAATTTTAACCAGAGCCTTTCTCTTTCGTGCCGATTTGAGCTTTGCTAAAATTCAAGAATCCAGCCTCGTGGATACAGATATGACCAAGGCCGATTTAACGGGTGCAGAATTGGTCAAATCCATTCTCAAAGGGTCAAAATTAAGCGGTGCAATTCTCAAACACGTTAATTTACGCCTTGCCAATTTGGAAGGGGTCAATTTGTGCGGTGCCAATTTACAAGGTATTAATTTCCGCTCGGCAAATTTAAAAAATGTTAATTTGAGTTGGGCGAATTTATCCGGAGCAAGAATGAGCGGTGCTAATTTGCGGGGTGCGATTTTGAATGGCATCAAATTGAGTGAGGCTTATCTCAATGGAGTCGATCTGCAAGGAGTCGAATTGGATGGAGTCGATCTCAGCGAGGCAAAATTGAGCGGTGCGAATTTAAGCGAAGCAAATTTAAACGCAGCCAATCTCAGCTATGCTCAAATTCGGACAGCATTTATGTCTCGAGCCAATTTACAAGCGGCAAATCTAGCCAGTGCCAATTTATCGCGATCGGATTTGTGCGAAGTGAATCTCGCGAAAGCCAATTTAGCCGAGGCAATGTTGCAAGGTGCGGATCTAACGGGGGCTAATTTGAATAAAGCCAATTTGAGCGAAGCCAACTTGCAACAAGCCAGTTTGCGCAATGCTTATTTATGGGGAGCGAATTTACACACCGTGGATTTGCACGCAACTAATTTAACTGGTGCTAACTTGCGGGGGGCGCAATGGCAGGATGTCAATTGGCAGCAGGCGATTCTATCACAAACAACGATGCCCGATGGGGCGATCGCAGGATAATATAGCCCTGCATGCTAATTAGCATTGGGGAAGGGCGATCTCTCTCGCCTCAATACTTCGCCACATCCTTTCACGAAGTAAAAAAAGACGATCGCCAGAAACACTTCCTTAAAAAAGCGATCGGCGCGTTCCCTGTCTTGTTCTTTTTCTAATCGACCAAGACAGGGAACGCGCACCAAGAAAATGAAAGAGTTTTCAACCCTTGTCAAGGATCTATGAAACAAACGATTTGGATTGCCAGACATGGCAATCGCGAAGATTTTATCGACCCCCATTGGATTGATATGGCATCTCAGCCCTTTAATCCCGGTTTGTCTCCCGATGGCATCGAACAGGCGAAGGCTTTGGGGCGGCATTTTGTGGGGGAGAATATCCAACATATTTTTGCCTCGCCTTTTTTGCGTACCGTACAAACCGCCCATCATGTTGCCGAGGCGATCGCCCTGCCGATTAAACTCGAGGCGGGATTATCAGAGTTTCTTTCTTACTCTTTTATTTCCCTAACGCCGGAAATCCTTTCTCCCTCAGCTTTAAAACCCCATTTTCCCAGAATCGATCTCGATTATATTTCTCGCGTTGCCGTTCGCTATCCCGAACCCGAACAGATCATGCTGGGGCGATCGCGGCAAACCATTCGCAAGTTGGCACGAGAGTTTCCCGCAAACTTTTTAATCGTCACCCATTCTTCTCCCATTGCCTGCATGAGTCGAGAATTGCTGCAACAGAACGTTAAAATCCGCCGCCCTTTGTGCGGATTGGTGAAATTAGTCGGAGAAAGCGATCGCTGGACAATGGAACTCAATGGCGATATTTCTCATTTAGCAGATATCCCGAATAATTGTACGGGACTGAACAAATTCAGCGATCTAAAACGAAAACTTCTCTTGGCACAGCGAGTTTTGCTGCAATAATTGTTTAACGAATAAACGAGATAATCCATTCGATCGTCTGTTTTCCTAAAGAGACATTATCGAGGAGATCGATTTCGCGAATTCCCGTGGGACTGGTGACGTTAACTTCGGTTAGATAGCCGCCAATAATATCCAGACCGACAAAATATAAGCCATCCGCTTGTAATTTAGGAGCGACGGTATTGCAAATCTCCCGATCGCGATCGTTAATTTCTGTTTTCGCGACTCGTCCCCCCACGGCCATATTCCCCCGAAATTCTTTCCCGACGGGAATGCGATTGACGGCACCAATGGGTTCTCCATTTAATAAAATAACCCGTTTATCCCCTTCGGAAGCGGCGGGTAAATATTGCTGAATCATCACGGGTTCGCGTCCCCAATGGGTGCTAATTTCAATCAAAGAATTGAGATTGCGATCGCCATCCTGTAAAAATAAAATGCCTTCTCCGCCTTTCCCATCCAAGGGTTTTAAAACACCTGCTCCTTTTTGACTGACAAAATCTAAAATAACTTGTTTATCTTGAGTAACAATCGTTTCGGGAATGGCTGAGAGAAAATTGAGCGCGTACAATTTCTCATTAGCCGCTTGCAAGCCTCGGGGACGATTCACCACTAACGTTTTTGCCGGATCGACGAGATCGAGGATTTGCGTGACGTAGAGATAGGGCACAGTCACAGGAGGGTCTTTTCTCATTAACACCGCATCCATTGCCTCTAGGGGCTGCAAGAGACCTTCTCCGAGGTCGTACCACGGCGACTCGGCAACCCAGCGATCGCCCTGTCGTTCTACGGGGCTGAGGGTGACGGGTTGCAGGAAACCCCACGCTTGCCCGGAAATAACACTGAGGCGGTTCACCTCTGTTATCCAAACCTCGTGTCCCAACTGTTGGGCGCTTTCCATCATTGCCACGCTGCTATCGTGACCGGGATTGAGGAGGGAAATAGGATCGATAATAAATAAGAATTTCACGCTTTCTTCTCTACTTGCAAGCTGCCAGACTGGGGACGACTGCGATCGGCCTCCGCTAGTTTAAGCCTTATTCTCGCCCCAAAGCAAGATTAATTTTTCTGACTCTCTGTGTTGACAATTGACAAATCGAACAATACAATTGTTCGTTGCGGGTTTCAAGCTCGATTTACGTCAAACCAAGGGATAATGATGCAAAAATCAGAACGCCCGATCGCAATCGATTTATTTGCCGGGGCGGGGGGAATGACACTCGGTTTTGAACAAGCGGGATTTGATGTTTTGCTATCCGTAGAAATGGATCCCGTGCATTGTGCCGTTCATGAATTTAATTTTCCGTTTTGGAAAATCCTGTGTAAAAGTGTTGTCGAAGTGACGGGCGAAGAAATTAGAAGTTATCCATCGATCGACGATCGAGATATTGACGTAATTTTTGGCGGTCCTCCCTGCCAAGGATTTTCTTTAATGGGAAAGCGCATCCTCGACGATCCCAGAAATTCGCTAGTTTTTCATTTTCTCCGCCTGATTAATGAATTAAGACCCAAATATTTTGTTATGGAGAATGTGGCGGGATTAACTGTCGGGCGATCGAAGCAAATTCTTTTAGATATTCTTGCCAAGTTTAAGGAGTGCGAATACGAAGTTAAGGAAGATTATCAAGTTCTCAACGCTGCATTTTTTGGCGTACCGCAAAGTCGAAAACGGTTATTTTTGATTGGCTGTCGTAAAGGTTTGGAATTGCCGGAATATCCCTATCCTATTACTAAACCCCGTAAAGGCAGAGCTTTTGCCAAATTGTTTCCTCATCTAGAAGTGTCGGCGACTCCTACCGTCTGGGATGCGATCGGCGATCTACCGACAGTTGAAAGATATTCGTCACTCTATCGAAGAGATTGGGTCAAAGGAGCATTTGGAACGCCCAGTTATTATGCCGAAAAACTGAGAAATGCGGGCAAAGACGATCGCGATTATTCTTACCTCCGTCAATACAATTCTGCCTTATTAACATCCAGTGCTAGAACCCGGCATACCCAAGCCTCGATCGATCGCTTTGAGCGAACAAAACAAGGAGAAACAGAAAAAATCAGTCGCTTTTTGAAACTCGATCCCGAAGGAATTTGCAATACCTTAAGAGCCGGAACGCCAAGCTGTCGGGGTGCCCATACTTCTCCTCGCCCTATCCATCCTTATGTGCCGCGATGTATTACAGTACGAGAAGCGGCTCGCCTACATTCTTATCCGGATTGGTATCGATTTCACGTGACAAAATGGCATGGATTCAGACAAATTGGCAATTCTGTTCCCCCTTTATTAGCAAGGGCGATCGCAGCACAAATTATCAAAGTTTTGGGAATTTCTCCTACCCAACCCCACCAAGTCATGAAATTAGGAAGAAAACATCTCCTGCAGTTTGATATGTCCAAAGCATCTGCATTTTATGAGGTCGATCCTCACACTATTAAACCGAGAACTAAAAAAATTGCAGCTTGAGTTGATGGAATTCAATTAAAAATACTATATTTACTAGGGAAGAACGTCTAAATCGGTATTTTCTCTACTAAGCGATTGGCGCTTTTATCTTCAATCAATCCATATTCAATTAAGATGCGCCGAATTAAAATCCGGTGAACGGGTCTGACGATCGCCTGCAGTTCATAATTCGGTAAAATAATTAACGCTCCCGATCCAGAATGCCAAAGAATAATGTGATTGCTTTTTGCTGGCAAATTTTTAAATCCCAGTTCTAAAAGAAACTTCTGGAGTTCAGAATAAGTAAGATTTTCAAAATGAGCAGTATTTTCAAACACTGAAACGAACCCTCTCTTGTGTATAGAACAAGTGTATATAGAAAAAGTATTGTGTTTTTTCTCAATCCAGAGGTGAATGCTTGAAAAATCAGGAATTGGGGTCTTTGTGATTTTTAAAAGACATGAGAACGATCGAGACGCAATCTAAGCTCTAGCATTGCCGCTATTTTATTTTCGATTTGAGTTGGATAATTTGCACAAATAACTGTTTCTTCTGTAGGAATATGCACAATTTTTACATCCGGAAGTGGATTATCGTGTAAATCTCTAATCGTTTCTACTCTTATCTCTTGTGTCGATAATAGCTCTTCTACCAATGATAATATTTCCCTTACAAAATCTAAATTTGTCATCTTATCTTTTTTCTCGAAAAAGTAATTTTCTGACAAAGCACACGAATAGCACACTAAGATGGCTATTCTAATCATTACCACACAAAGTATCAAAATTTGATTGAATCGGTTGAATACGATCGCCCATCGAGCAGATTTAAAAACTCAAGCAAGGGCGATCGCATTATTTTAGACAAAAGTTTGACGCAAAATTTTGTTCTTCAGACTTTATTCTTCACCATCTACTTCTGACTCGTCATCATCATCGGTAATTTGTTTGAGATGAATGTGTTTGCGTCCGAGAGAAATTTCAAACTCATCACCGGGTTGCAGCCCCATTTTTTTGGTGTAAGCAGAACCAATTAAAAGGTTGCCATTAGATTGTACGCTAATACGGAAACTTGCAGAACGTCCGCCTCGTCCGCCACCATTACTCGCTCCGTCTAATTCAATCCCCTCGGCATCGATAAGGGCATTAAGGAACTTCATCATATTAACACGCTCGATACCATTTTTTGTAACGGTATAGTAACCGCATTCTCTCGCTTTTTCTTCTTTCGAGAGTTCTTCGAGGTCTTTGAGCTTGTCGAGGAGGTCTTGACCGACTAAGGGGTCGGGATTTTTGGTCGTACTCATTAATTTAATCGTCCAGTTGGTTGTTCTTCGTGGTGATTGTTCCGATCGCCTGTTAACCGAAATCAAAAGACAATAATTTGAACATTCATCACTTTATCATATATAACTATATTTTTTGTCTCAAAGTCAACTAGCGTTTAAACTTAATTAAAGCGGATTGGAAGCAAGTCAAGGAAAATCGTAACATTTTGTACTTCTCAACCCCTCTCGCCTATAGAAATCTCTAGATTTACCGACAAAACTAACTGATGAAACTGACAACTCGCGGGCATTACAGCGTTAAGGCTTTACTCGATTTAAGTTTGCAATCCGACAAGAAACCCGCTTCGGTTTGCGCGATCGCACAACGCCAAGATATTCCCGCTCCCTATTTAGAAAAACTCCTTATCGAATTGCGTCGAAGTGGTTTGGTTCATTCAATTCGAGGTTCAAAGGGGGGTTATCAGCTTGCTCGCCATCCCTCGCAAATTTCTCTAGGGCAAATTTTTGCCGCTGTGGGGGAGGAGGTTGCTCCTTTACCCAAGCACGTTCCCGATGCCGATCGCGCTGAAGATTGGGTTGCGTTGACGTTGTGGAAGCGCTTGGACGAACAACTGAAAGCGTCACTTTATCGTATCACCCTTGCCGATCTTTACTACGATGCTCGTAGTTGGCAAGCGACTCGCGGAGAAGAAGCCAGTTTTGTTGTCTAAAAGAGAAATATCGCACAATTCTCTCGCCCAAAATCGCCCCACCGTTGGCAAAGACCCGATCGCAAAACATTAATAATTTGTTTGGGTCTCTTGGCTTTTCAAAGTGGCAATCTGCTAAGGTTCAAGGTCGTTAAAACCCAGCCTCAATCGGGCATTGACCCGAATGTAGGTTGGAATATTCTGGCGATCGTACCCTTTCGATCGCTCCCATATAGAGCGCGCGATCCGCCCACTTTATCGATTGCCAGATTGCTTTTTTTAACATCGGGCGAGGGGAGATTTCTCAGCTATCCTTCTGCGATCGTTTGGGTAATTTCCCTGATGCTTTAGCTTGATTACTCCTCTACTTTTTTGGTTGATTTTAAAGTCATTGTCGGGATTTCCAGAAATTCTTCCCTTGGGAGGGAATCGCTCTGCTTCGGAAAGTACGATCGCTTTTTTAGCAACGAAAACCCCATCGCATTTTGTCTCTTATTTGTGCTGAGAATCGGGAAATCGTTTCTTGTTCGCGATCGCAAGAAGACGGGCAGAATCTCAACGGGAAAAGAAGACTCCTTGAGATTTAGTTGGGCAGGAGAGAGCGAGATCGTCCCAGAGGGAAGATGATTTTATAGGCGCGACCGATGATATTTTCGGCGGGAAGAATGCCCCAGATATGAGAGTCGAAACTACGATCGCGATTGTCTCCGAGAACCCAATAGGAATGAGGGGGAATCTGTTGGGGCGAGAGTTCGTAGGTGGGAGGAGCAAGGATATAGTTTTCCGATAGCGGTCGATTGTCCACGTATACCAATCCTCCCGTAACTTTCACCGTCTGTCCGCCAGAAGCGATCGCCCGCTTGACAAAAAAAATCTCTTCATCGGAGGGAAGTTTCGGATCGAGAGCGAGGGCGCGTTCGGGGGCGACAAATACTACTAAATCCCCCGGTTGGGGGCGATAACGGGCAAATTTTGTCACCAAAATGCGATCGCCAATTTGCAAAGTGGGCTGCATCGAAGAACTGGGAACGACGAACATTTCCAGATAATGTCCCCATCCAAGGGGAATGTAGCGCGTTAAAATTCCCCCAATTAAAATCGCGATCGCAATATTGGTAACGAGAGATATTCCCTTCTTTGGCGGCGTTTTTTGCGGGAAAGCAATATAGGCGTGATATGCTGCCCATGCTGCGATCGCCGACGCGATCGGGGACAAAATCGGCCAGAAATCATCCGCAAATGCAAAAATAATCGTCAACCCCAAGAACAAGCCCCCGATAGCTGCCTTTTGCAGATAAAATTGTCCCAATCCGGGCAGAATGCGAGATAAAAGAACGGCAAACCAAGGATTTTTATGGGTTCTGGGTATCTTTTCAACGCGGGGATTATTGGGATGGGGATCGAGACAGCGAAACGCATCAAATAAATTGATAATGTAGAGTATTGCTGCCAAAAATAAGTAGAGAAGGGCAAGGGTGGAACTCCCGCGAGGGGTGAAAATCTGCCAAATGGCGCAAACGATTAAACCGAGATGAACCGCGAGAAAAATCCCGCCCTTCTGAATCTTTCCGGCGTAGATTTGTCCCAACCCCGAAAAAAACAGGGAAAAATTAACCCCCAACCACGGATCTTTACGATTCGACAATGACTATTCACCCATTAATTCTTCTATATCTTCGGCAATTTTAGGTAATTTGTCTGTTAAGATTTTGCATCCGGATTCCGTTACCAAAACATCGTCTTCAATGCGAATACCGCGCACGTCACTAAATTGTTCCAACCGCTCCCAATTAACAATATCTTTATATTTATCTTGCTGGCGTGCCTTCTGAAGTAGAGCGGGAACTTGATAAAATCCAGGTTCGATGGTGACGAGCATTTGCGATCGCAAGGGGCGATTCAAGCGTAAATATCCCAAACCAAAGCGATCGCTGCGCTGTCGTCCTTCCCCATAGCCGGCTAAATCTCCTAAATCTTCCATATCGTGTACATCCAATCCCAATAAATGGCCGATGCCGTGGGGAAAAAATAAGGCATGGGCATCACGATCGACCAATTCGGAAGGAGTCCCGCGTAAAATCCCTAAATCTACCAAGCCTTCGGCGATCGCTAAGGCTGCTAAAAGGTGAATATCTCGATACTCTACTCCCGGTTTCACGAGATCGATACAACGTTTTTGGGCGGCGAGAACGATATCGTAAATATCTCGTTGCGTCGGCGAAAATTTCCCCGTTACGGGAAAGGTGCGGGTAATGTCGGAAGCCCAACCTAAATTCGTTTCTGCCCCCACGTCGGCTAAAAGCAAATCTCCCGATCGCAGGGGGTTGTGATAGCGTTCGTTGTGGAGAACATCGCCTCGCACGGTGACAATACTGTTATAGGAACAGGTCATATTATGAGCCATAATGACCCCTTCCATTGCCCCGCGTACTTCTGCTTCGGTTGTTGCGGTTGGAGCTTTCTTCATCCCCGCTTGATGGGCTTCTACCGCGACATCAGCAGCTTTTTGCAACTCGGCTAGGGCGTGGTGATCGTGGGTTAACCTGAGAGAAATAATGGCTTTAATCAGGCTTAAATCGCGATCACCACTCTCATTCGGGGAGGATAGGGAGCGATTTAAAATATCAGTTTGGTGTTGGTAAGTATCGGGATCTTGGACGGCAATGCTGGCGGCATCTTTAGCACGATCGCTCAACTCGGCTAGGGGATAAGCGGCATCTGCGCCCATGCGATCGGCAATTTCGTCGCGATCGCCCTGCTCTCCGTGCCAAAGGGCGCTTGCTTCGGGGGGATTATCCCAATACAACTCCAATTTTCCGCCTTCCAAGCGAATGGCAGCACGCTCTAGGGGTAAGCCAGCAAAGTAAAGAAAATGACTGCTGGCACGAAAGGGATAGACATTGGCGGGAAAATTCCGCGATCGCGCTCCTCCCGACCACAGAATTGCCGGAAAATCTATCTGTTGGCCGAGATTTTGACGGCGTTGGCGCAAAGTCGAAGCCAAGTTCATTTTTGTTATTAGTTATTGGTTGTCTTGGTGCGCGTTCCCTTGCGTCTTACGCCGACGCGGGGTCGCACCGCTATTGGTTGCATTCCGGCTCCCCCTCTTGGGAGGGGGCTGGGGGGTGGGTCGGGCTTGATTATTGCTCAAAAAAATAGGTGCGATCGCTGTTGTTGCCTCGCACCCTTTCAACTTTAAACTCAGCAGAATTACGCAGCCACGCTGAATAAAAGTTGTCCGAGAATCCCGACTAGAATAGGACCCACCCATCCCAAAACAATCAGTGCCAGCATGGGAGAAAAATCAATTCCGCCTAAAGGAGGAATAAACGAACGAAAAAGATTGAGGTAGGGGTCTGTAATGGGGCTGAGAAAACCCATAACTTGTTGCGCCCACTCTGCGGTTTGAAACCAAGTTAATAAAACGCGAACCAGCAGCAATAGCGAATAAATATTAATGAAGTTATACAGACTGGTCACTAAGAGATTGATAATGTCCGGACTCATATCGTTCAGTTCCTTAAATCAAGCATTTTTCCTATTGTACAAGCTCCCGCTTCGAGATATGGGGAATAATTCATTCGCGATCGCCGTTTTCGTGACTGACTGGCGTGCTGAGTTGTTGGCGCACGTCGTCAATCGCTGTATTTAACTGGGCAATTTTCGCTTCTAAACTGCGACGGGCAATTTCTATACTCTGTTCGGCACTTGCTTCGATCCGGTCGGATTTGCTGGCGTTCCGGAGTATCTCATCTTCGTTGGCAGGTAATGTTTCGGGGTTGGTGTCATTGCGCTTCGATGCGGCTAACGCTCCGACCAGCCCGCCGATCGCGCCGCCAATGATTGCGCCCAAAATAAATCCACCCGCAAATCCGTCTTTTCGACTCATGTTTCGTTGTTAGTTGGTCTCTTTTTTCAGTTTAGCCGTTTTAAGTCCCAAAAGCGCGATCGCCAGCATCCCCCAAGCCCGGAACGATATACCCTTGTTCATTTAGAGTTTCGTCAATAATTGCCGTATAAATATTGAGATTGGGATACATTTGGCTGAGCTTTTGCAAGGCGGGGTGGGCAGTGACAACGCAAATAATCCGGATTAATTCGGGTTTTGCTCCCCGTTTGATGACTTCTTCTAGGGCAGCGATCATCGAACCTCCCGTCGCCACCATGGGATCGAGGATGAGAATGCGGGTTTCGGGATCGAGGCGATCGGGGAGCTTGTTTAGATAACAATCGGCTTCTAGAGTTTCTTCGTTTCGCACCAAACCCAGATGGTAGGTTGTCGCCAAGGGAAGTAAAGTTTGCGCCCCATCTAACAACGCCAGTCCTGCCCGCAAAATGGGGACGATCGCCAAGGGTTGAACCGGGTCGATTAAAGTTGCGGGAGCGGGGGCGAGGGGGGTTTCTACGGTGGTTTCGCGGACGGGCAGCCAGTGGCGGCAGGCTTCATAGGTCAACCACCGTCCCAGTTCTGTCATCGCGCTTTTGAAGAGAACCGAAGGCGTATCGCGATCGCGGGCGACTCCCAGCCAATGCTTGATTAAGGGGTGATCGGGAACGTAAACGCGCAGTTGCAGGCTCATTACTGTAGGAGATATTTGTACAAGCCTAAATATCATACTGCATTGTTGCATTACATGTGGGAAATTCAGTGCATCTCAGTTTCGCAAAGATGCAATTTCACGACTCATCGAGTGGACTTGGAGGCAAAGAAATGATCTCGAGGCTTTTTGGCGGTTTCGCGATCGCTTTTATGGTTAGAAAATATTGGGAGACTTCTTATCTATTTTCACTCCGAACGTGGCGATTTTAAACTATGAACGATCCTTCGACAAACGAATTGCTCTAAAGTAATTCTCTTTGGGCAGCCAGATCATGAATAAGCACCAAAATAATATTAGCAGAAAGCCGTAAGGACTCAGGAAATCGAACTCCACTGACATCGATCGAGGTAATTCAACGTACAACCAATCTATAATTGGAAGAAAGGGTCCTCGCACAATATAGATAGTTGCAGTTACAATAATATTTTTGGTGTCATTGCCCAGTTGCGCCCCAGCGAGATTAAATAAAACACCCATGCTGATGAGAATTAAACCCAGATGGAAGTCTTGTTTTCTCCAATATAGGGCGATCAATAAACATAAAAATGGTATGATTGGCAGCAGATAACGAGGACCAAACAAAGAAAAAAGAAAATCAGAAGGTAAAAGACCAAGAAACACTAGATAGGAAATTGCGATCGCCAATAGGAAGACTTTTTCAATAGGTTTTAGTAGTCTCTTTTCTTGATAAAATCGACAAAAATAATATATTGCCAGTAATCCATAAGGGAGATAAACAAATAATCCAGACTGAACCGTAAACAAAAACTCGAGCAAATTAACAAAATTGAAGGAATTCAGGTGAGTTTCATGACCGGATTGTTGTTGAAAGAATACAAGAGATGGAGATAGAAGTGGATTACCAAAGGCAAAATAATGATAGAGAAAATTCACTAATATCGGAGGAATCGCACCGAAAACAATCCAGATCAACTGCCGTAATTCTTGGCGATATCGTCCAATCAAGAATAAGCCAACCACCAACAAAACAGGAAAAATTGTGGTGTCTATCATTATTCCCAATCCCAATAAAACACCAATTGTGATTAAGCGTTTTTTTTCCTGTTGCGGTTTTAAAAGATTGGGTTCAAATAAATAAATAAAAAGAAGAAGTAAAATTAGAGCAATTGGGATATTTTGATTGAGACGGGTTGAAAAATAAAAAGCGATACTCCCAAACGCATACAGTAAAGCAACAAGAAAGCTCCTCCATTTCCGTCTCATTTTTTTCATAACAATGAGAGCAAGCAAGTAAGCAATTAATGTACTAAATAAGGCTGTTGTAAAGGCAAAAGAAACAAAGTGTGCGAGAAAATAATGAATTGCTTCGTGACGGAGCGCTGAAGTTTCTGGAATAAATTGATAAAAAAAGTATGCGACACTCCAAGCTGGAACAGCCAACAAGGAACAGCCCGGATTAATATTACTATAGATATGGTCATTGTAAAATAAAACATCACCCAAAAAGGATTTATAAAATGGATCGTTAAAGTATAAATCGAGTTGCACTGTTTTTTGCTCAACAATTGCCATTACCAGAAGAGTAAAACGATCGCTTCCGGCAGCCAAATGACGAAAATGAAATAAGTAAACCAACCAGATGGATAGAAATAGTCGATGGAATTGAAGGAATGAAGTCATAGAAAGAAGACCGTTTAAAGAATATCTAGTTGCAGCCTGTCCCGAATTATGCACCCACCAACGTCTTGACTTGAGATGCACCAACCCCTAAAGAAGAT
>JBCCVR010000116.1:0-24075 GCA_039194995.1 Cyanobacteria bacterium P01_E01_bin.42
ATAATACGACCTTGTTAATATCAATTTTACTCATTACTGGGAGCTTGGGCTGGTTTGTCAGCGCGATCGCCGGAGGTGGAAGCTCTTTAATTTTAATCCCCGTTGTCAGCTTGCTACTGGGCACCGCAGCCGTCCCCGCAACGATTACCATTGGGGCATTATTCGGCAATGTGGAACGGGCAACGATCTACTGGGATAAAATTAACTGGAAAGTCGTGCGCTGGGAAATTAGCGGCACGTTAATTGGTGCTTGTTGGGGTGCATTTACCCTCACCCGATTAAAAATAGAATGGCTGAGTTTATTGCTGGCTTTCTTCCTCATTTTATCGGGACTAACCTATTTTTTTCGGAAGGATGGAAAAATCTTTCCCGTGCGGAGTTGGTATTTTTTACCCGCCGGATTGTTTTATTCCTTCTTGTCGGGTTTAATCGGCAGTATGGGACCCATTTTGACTCCTTTTTATCTCAGCTATGGCTTGGAAAAAGAAGAATTACTCGCCACACAAGCCATGAACCGCGCCATTCTCCAAGTCGTCAAAGCGATCGCTTATACCGCCTTTGGCATTCTCACCCTCCCTTATTTGGGTTATGGAATTCTCTTGGGTTTAGCTGCATTTCCGGGCAATTGGTTGGGACATTTAGTCTTAGAAAGAATCAGCAAAAAACGCTTTCGACAAATCGTTATTTGTTTTGTTTTATTTAGCGGCGTTCTCTTGATCTACGAACAACACGCCGAGGCTCTATTGCGATGAAATGGCGATCGTCAACTCAAAAAGCGGGATTGTAGCAGGCGATCGCAACCGATTGCCAACGAGATCGACCATCTATTGCATGAATTTAATGCGATCGACGAATTGTGAAAAAAAATCCTTCGCGAGATTTTCATTCTTTTTTCTGGAGTTGGCCTAAAATTTAGTCGTCTGCCCGATCTCCCCCACATCTACTCGCAAGAAACCATGAGATTATCCGACTTTTCTCTTTCCCTATTAGAGCGTCTCGGTTTAGCTTACTGGATCGAACTCACAACAGATGAACCCAAATGTTTATACTATTTTGGCCCTTTTGTCAATACAAAAGAAGCCAAGCAACACTTACCGGGATATCTAGAAGATTTAGAAAGCGAAGAGGCCCGAAACATTCAATACCGAATCGTCCGTTGCAAACCCGAACAGTTAACCGTCTTTGACGAAGAACCACCAACGCGATCGCAAACTTCTCCCACCTTCGCCTAAAATATCGAGAGAGCGAGACATCTAAGCGTATGATAAGGTGGAAGGACGACTTTCGACCATATCCTCTCAAACGCTCAGAAGAAAATGCAAGAATCGTTCAAACGTCTCGCCAATGCGGTACGGAATGCCCTCTGCTACTCGACCAATCTTCTCTACGAACGACTTGAGGACGCCTTGCAACAGGGTACAAAAGTTCGCATTGAGACCAATAACGATAGTTTTGCTGGCGTTCCCATTCATCTGGACTGGGAGTTTGTCGAACTCCTCGCCCTCTCTAGTTCCGACGAAGAAGAAGTCGAAGATAAAGCCTATCGGCGCACGACTTGGCTGGTTCGATTATCGGCGATCGAAGCCGTTGCCTATTTTAATGAACGTTGGTCAAAAGAACGCTTCGAAAATCTGCTGGCTGGAGAAGAAGCAGATAGTCAGTAAATTGATTATCTTCCCTCTTGAGAGGGGCTTGGAGTGGGTTGGTTATTGGTTATTGGAATCCAAACAACCAATAACGAACAACAAGTCTAGTCCGGATCTACCCAACGACCATCTGCTTTAATCAAATCAATCAGTTCTTCTACCCCCTTGTCTTCGGGAACCCGCTTGATTTCCTCGCGACCGCGATAAAGCGCAATATAACCGGCTTGTTTGCCCACATAACCATAATCTGCATCTGCCATCTCCCCAGGCCCGTTGACAATGCACCCCATCACGGCAATATCGAGACCCGTGAGGTGTTTTGTGGCTTTGCGAACCTTATCCAACACATTCTCCAAATTGAAGAGAGTGCGACCGCAAGAAGGACAAGCCACATACTCAACCATTGTTTTCCGCAATCCCAAGGCTTGGAGAATGCTGTAGCAAACAGGAATCTCTTTTTCCGGTGCCTCAGTCAGAGAAACGCGAATGGTATCCCCAATCCCCTCGGCTAAAAGCGTACCGATCCCCGCCGTTGATTTAATACGCCCGTATTCTCCATCCCCAGCTTCCGTGACCCCCAAATGCAAGGGATAATCCATCCCCAACTCGTCCATCCGCTTCACCATCAGACGATAAGCCGCCAGCATGACGGGAACGCGAGAGGCTTTGAGGGAAATTACCAAATTGTAGTAATTAAGAGATTCGCAAATGCGGATAAACTCGAGGGCAGACTCTACCATCCCCTCTGGAGTATCCCCATAGGTAAATAGCATTCGTTCCGCTAAGGATCCGTGGTTCACCCCGATCCGCATGGATTTATTTTGGTCGCGGAGGCTAATCACCAAAGGTTCGAGGGTTTGGCGAATGCGATCGCCAATATCGGCAAATTCTTTTTCTGTATATTCCTCGCGATCGGCTTTCGGTTTTTCAAAAACGTATAGCCCCGGATTAATCCTAACGTTATCAACGTGTTTGGCGACCTCTAGAGCAATTTTCATACCATTGTGGTGAACATCCGCCACGAGGGGAACGGGTTGATAGGTCGCAACGAGTTTCTCTTTGATCGCCTCGAGTGCCTTCGCATGAGCCATACTCGGAACCGTAACGCGGACGATTTCGCAACCAATTTCGTGCAGTCGGCGAATGGCAGCAACCGAACCCTCGATATCGAGGGTATCCTCGTTAATCATGGACTGCACGACAACCGGATAGCCTCCACCGATGGTAACATTACCGACAGGAACGGGGCGCGTTCTGCGTCGATGAATCGCGGTATCGACTGGTGCGGAGGATGCAACGACTTTAGGGGGATCGAGGGTTTGCATGATAGCTTGCGAATTTGGATAGCAACTCTTTCTTCATTTGCTATCATACCGCCGAGGCGTTCCCCGATCGACAGATTCGGACACAAGCAAAACTATCCGGAAAATTTTGGGTTGCGGCTATGATTTCCGTAATTTTCCCGATCTCTCTCTGGGTTACCGATCTTCACACCCTTCATTCTCCCAAGATATACCAACTTTCCATTCTAACAAAATAGAGTTATAATCTTACAAAAATAAACCTCAAGAAATATTATTGTCGTGAGACAAAAAAACAGGATGGGAGCGAGGAATCCAAATGATGCAATTGAAGAAATAATTTAGTGATAATTCTGTAATTATGAATTCTGTAATTATGAATTCTGTCATCATTGGAAAAAAGCCAGTTCAATTATTCAACCCCAAACCTTATTGCAATCCCAATGGCTAAAGCGACGACAAAAAGTTATAAAGGGAATATTGTCATTGTTGATGATAATCCAAATAATTTACGATTATTGGCGAGCTTACTCAATCGAAGTGGCTACAAAGTTCGTCCGGTTTCTACGGGAAAATTGGCATTATCAACAAGCAAAATCAATCCTCCCGATCTGATTCTGTTGGATATTAATATGCCGGAGATGGATGGATATGAGGTTTGCCAAGCGCTTAAAAATGACGCTTTGACCAGCGATATTCCTGTTATTTTTATTAGTGCCTTAAATGAGTCTTTTAGTCGGATCAAAGGTTTTGAGGTTGGGGGAGTTGATTATATTACAAAACCCTTTGAATTTCGAGAAGTCTTAGTGCGTGTATCGACCCATATCCAACTCTATAAATTTCAAAAGAAACTGCAAGAGGTTAATTCCCTACAGAGTCAAAAACTCATTGAAAAAAATCAACAACTTCAACAAACAAATCATGAACTTGAAAATCTCAATCAGGTTCTCAATTCAAAAATTGCGGAATTGCAACAAACTCAACTCCAGTTAGTTCAATCCGAAAAAATGTCCGTTTTAGGACAGTTAGTCGCTGGCATTGCTCATGAAATCAATAATCCCCTCGGATTTTTACAAGGTAACTTAAAACATGGTAAGGAGTATTTAATTCATTTAACCAAGCACTTAGAACTTTATCAAAACGAACTCCAAAATCCCAGTTCTGAAATTCTAGATCATGCTGAAGATATTGAAATTGACTATTTATTAGAAGATTTTCCCCGACTTTTTTCATCTATGGACCGCGGAGTCATGAGATTATATGAAATTTGTGACTCTTTACGAATCTTTTCCCGAAAAGATAATGAGACAAGGATTGATTTTGATATCCACCAAGGAATTGACAGCACTCTAACTATTTTAAAATATCGTTTAAAGGAAGATCGAGAATCTAGTGAGATTAAAGTTATACAAAAATATGGTATTATTCCTATTATAAAATGTTTTCCAGGACAACTCAATCAAGTATTTATGAATGTTTTGGCCAATTCGATCGATGCCTTGGCAGAAAAGAAACGTGGAGAGTTAAAACAGATTACGATCGCAACGGAAATAGTTAATGACTTAGGAGCGAATGCAGACAAAGCCATTCAAATTCGGATTAGTGATAATGGTACGGGAATTCCAGATGATATCCGAAAACAGATTTTTGAATTTTTATTTACAACAAAAGAAGTTGGTAAGGGGACAGGATTAGGATTGGCATTGAGCAAGCAAATTATTGAAGATAAACATGGCGGAAAAATCTCCTGTCAATCTGAAGTCGGCAGGGGGACGGAATTCATTATTTCTTTGCCCTTGACGGTAGAGTAACGTGACATTCGGCCGGAAACAGAAAAAAAATGAGTTATTTGCACTATCAAAAAACAAATCATGGTACAAGACGAAACAACACCTTCTCGTTTTTCTCAACCCGATACTTCATCCCGCAAAGAAGTGATTGTTTATACCGATGGTGCTTGTTCGGGAAATCCCGGTGCAGGGGGATGGGGGGCAATTTTGAAATATGGAGAACATTGTAAAGAGTTATCGGGTTTTGCACGGGAACAAACAACGAATAATCGCATGGAAATGACTGCGGTGATTGAAGCCTTAAATGCTTTAAAGTATCCCTGTTTAGTTTATTTACATACGGATAGCCAGTTAATTGTCAATACTATGACCCGTAACTGGAAGCGCAAAGCAAATCAAGATTTATGGGCAGAGATCGATCGCCTGGCCCGAATTCATCAAGTCGAATGGATTTGGGTCAAAGGGCACGCCAGCGATCCCCTCAATAATCGCGTCGATCGCTTGGCTGTTGCTGCCTCAAAAGTGGCTTTAAATGGCGGCGGGGAATAGGCTACAGTTGAAAGAAAATTTAGGAGGGGCGATAGGCGACTGCCACGCTTTGCGAACGTCATGGAAATTATGGGTACGATTGCATGGAAAGATATTGGTGTAGGCACATTTGCGCTGATTGACCAAGCGGGGCTAACCTATGAATTGAAAGATCCCCCCCCAGAACTCTGTCAAGATGGATTTAAGGTGAGAGTAACCGGGCGAATTCGCGATGACGTGATGACCTTAGCTGCGATCGGCCCTGTTTTCGAGGTGGAGTCTTTTGAGGCGATCGCTGAGTAAAAAAAATCCCTAACTCGCATCAAATGAGTTAGGGATCTGCCATCGGGGTGCATCTACCATTACTCTCTTCTTCCCTAAGCCGAGAAATCGGGAAACTTTTTGCAAGATGTTCGAAAAACAATCCCCTCTCAGGCAATATTGATTGTTGAATCGCCTCGTTCTATACTCTAGAGCATTAATTCTCAAACCCAAGGGTGGCATTTATGAACCCGGATCGCCCGAGCGGCCGCATGCTCCTCGCTCACAATTTTGCCTTAACCGACGCGATCGCCCCTACAATCTCTAGGGACGCATTTGCCGCTATTTTTCTGGCGGGATTGGGCGATCGCGAAGATATTAAGGGACGCGCTTTAACTCATGCCCATTGGATGCTAGAAATCCTCTTCGACTCAGAACAATTAGAACCCCAAGAGGTTGGTAAAATCTGTGCCGAAATCCTCGCAGCAACTCGCAAAACGCAAAAAGTAGACGCGAAGCGTTTGTACAATATTCTTTTTCTTGCCGGACAGAAACAAACTCCCGTTACCAGTCCCGATCCCGACAGCTTGAAAACCGGAGAATGGGGCGCGGATGTCGTTGAAACCGCCTCAATTCCCGGTTTTCTGGCTTCAATTGGTTGGCAAGAAGAAAACGATCGCAAACCGACGATTTTTCGGGTTGAAGTCCAAGTCTAACGAGATGCCGAAAAATGTTGAATTTTAAATACTCCACCTCGATCGATGCCCCCCTAGAAACGGTCTGGGAGTTTCACGAAAGAGAAGATATTTTGCAAATTTTGACCCCTCCTTGGCAACCCGTGCGCATTATTCGTCGCGAAGGCGGTTTGGGGGTTGGTGCAATTTCTGAATTTCGCATCTTTCTGGGTTTGATTCCCGTGACTTGGATCGCGCGCCATACTCAATGCGATCGCTATCATTACTTTACTGACGAACAAATAGAAGGCCCCCTCGTTTCTTGGACTCATCGCCACCAGTTCGATCGCGAGGGCGATCGTACCCGATTAACCGATGCGATCGCTTACGAACTTCCGGGAGGTATATTCACGGAATTTTTCCTCGCTGGGTGGGTAGAGTCGCGCTTGCGGGATATGTTTCGCTACCGTCACGAGGTCACGCAACAGGAGTGTCATTTCAACGATCAATGATCGACGATCAATGACCGATCGCTCTTTTTTGACTGCGATCGTTCGATCCGATTCCTTTGTATCTCCGTGATTGTACGTGACTGAATATGAAGTTGGGATAAACATATAGACATCAAGATAAAGTTAAGGCAAAGGCAGGCAAATCTTAGAATTCTCTTAAGAATATGTTTGACTGCCCGGGCAAGGGATATCCGGACAATGGCAACGCAGATCGTTGTGTTAGGACAATCGAGAAAATTTGTTTTGAGAGCATCGCGATCGCCCTATGGGCCTGAGTTTTGCGTTTTTTGCACTCTAACGGTTGTTTGAGCGATTTGATGAAGAGAGTGAGGCAAAATATTCATAACTCATAACACTAGGTAAAAAAAATTAATTTTTCCTTGAAAAGTCAAGGTAATTTGTGACAAAATTGAACTCATCAGTAGTTTCACTTGGAACAATCATGCAAGACAGTCTCTTTTTTCACTTTGAGTATGAGTTGGAAAGACAACTCGAAGACTCCATCGCTCAGGGTTTGAAGATTTCTCTTCCACCCCTGCATCTGGCAAGTGCACAGGAAATCTGCCTGAATTTTACCGATCGGGACAATCTCAATCGAGCGATCGATGTATTTCGCGCTCATACCTCATTTTTCCAAGAGATGGAAATCGATCGCATTGAATTCCGATATCAGGGGGAATTTTACATAAAATACTCCGTGCCTGCTTTATCAGAAGCGGCCCGGCCAGAGCAAGTCGAGGACTGTACAAAAGAAAATCTCAAAACACTAGCAACCGGAAAAAGGGGTGGAAAACGGTTTCTCGATCGCAATGTATGGAACAAGCTGGCCCGCTCGAGTCAGTGAAATCCTGTTGGTTGCCTTCGGTACGTTTTGTTTGCATTGCTCTATCTCATCAGGGGTGCTTGCATCCTCATCTCGCTCGCCCGGAAAAAGAAATTAATAGAATATCGAGAGAAATCTCTCATAATCTTTCTACCACCATTCTCGCAACGCTATAATGGGAATTCCTCTCTTGTCCTTTTTTTTTGCATCCATGCAATCGAATCAGCGATCGCTCTACGATGAAAGCATCTTGATTCTTGACTCTTCGCCATAATTATTAATTCCCAATTAAGACTCATATATTAACGTTTACGCTAACGAATTCTGCGATCGCTGGATGGGCTATTTCATGCCGCGATCGCGTTTTCTTATTCTTCTACCTCAGCGATCGCCGATAATAATAAAGGGTTGGGGCGATCCTCAATCCGAACGGTTGTAGAAACCATTGCCGCCATCAACTGTTCTGGCGTAACGACAAACGGCAAGCGATGAAGATCGGATTGGGGATTGCAAGCGACCTCGGCGGCATGGCGCAAAGCAGCAAGAGAAATACCATTCAATCCCAAATCTTCCAAGGTTTTAGGCAAGCCAATCTCTTGATAAAATTTTAATAATTGCTGTCGGGCCGTCACAGCCAGTTGATTGCCTTGTACCATCTCTTCCAAACGCAACTGGACGAGAATCCCGTAAGCCACTTTTTCCCCGTGTAAAATATCGTGAGCCTCAGCAAGATGCGTTAAGCCATTGTGGACTGCGTGGGCGGCAACCGTACGGCAATTTGCTCCCCCTAAACCCCCGATCGCTCCCGCCAATAACACACTAGCATCAACAACTTCCCGCCAATCTTCTCCCCCGGGATTTGCCAATGCCGCTCGGGATTTTTGGAATAAGATATCCCGCAATACCCGTGCCTGTTGCACGGCTGCAATAGTCAGGGTTGCTGGAGAATCACCACTACTAACCGAGGCTTCATACCACTTGGCGATCGCATCGCCGATGCCCGCAACGAGGGTGCGTTGAGAGGCAGTCTGAATCAAATCGTAGTCCAAAATCAGAAGATCGGGACAGCGATCGAGGGGGACATCATATTGAAAAGCCCCCTCATCCGAGTAAATATTGGATAGAGCACTCCATGCCGCACAAGTTGCCCCAGAAGTGGGAATCGTGACGATGGGAAGTTGACAGAAATGGGCCAAAAGTTTGGCCGTATCGAGAGCTTTTCCGCCCCCGAGTCCGATAACAAAATCGGCCTGATGCTTGTCGATTGCAGCTTGGAGCAACTTCAAGGAGCTTTCCGAACAATCGGGGGCATAACTGGCGCTTTCAACCTTGAGTTTATGGCGTTTGAGGGCGGATTGAAGTCGGGGGAACAGGAGGGGGAGAACGCGATCGCCACCCACAATGAGGGGGCGTTTCCCCAAGCGTGCGATTTCCGTTCCGCAGCGATCGAGAATGCCCGTTCCTCGAAGCACTTTAGCCGGGGAAATGAGAAGAGGCGCGATCGGTAAGGTCGATTTTTCCATCTGTTAACTGTTAGCTGAAGAAAGTTGTTGCCAATTTTTCGGAAAGAGTTGAACCGCGAGATTTTCGGGATCTCGAGAGTCGGCGGCTTTTTGCAATTGACCCAAGTAGAGGGGAACGGAAACCCCCGCTTCGGGGTGAATTATGGTTCTCGCGCGAATGGTCACGAGATTATCTTTTGTCCCCAAACGTCCGAAAGGAGAAATATCCACGGCTGCTTGACGGAGTGTTGCTTCGACTTGCGATCGCGTGACTTCCGGAGGCAGGGCGATGACGACATTATTGGCAGCATTATCGTAGACTAGCGTATAACGAACGGCTCCGGGGATAGCAACGCGAACGAACAGTCCCAAGCTGAGTCCGAACAGGCCAATCGTCAGAACTGTTGCAAATGCCGTCGCCCCAAACAGACGAAAGCGCAGTCCCCATTTAAACAAAAAGGCCAGAATGGTGATACCGAGGAGAACGAGAGTGAGAATACCGCACCACTGGGTATACACGCCGAGATCGGTAGGAATGGGAAGATTTTCGGGCATTAAAATTACGTTAAAATTATTTCAGAAATTATAACCTCTGGCTTGGAGGAATAGGCTCGCATCCTTAATTAAACAATTATTAAAATCGGTCTTGCGTTGAATTTTGAATTCAAAAAATAGTCAGCGATCGGGATGAAAATAGGTGTAAATTTCTCGAGCGAGATGCAAACCGATGCCGGGAACTTCTTGTAATTGCTCCAAACTGGCTTCGCGAATATAATCGATTGAGTGAAAGTGAGAGAGTAATTGTTTTTGGCGCTCAAATCCCAAGCCCGGAATTTCTTCTAAGCGCGATCGCCGTCCCTGTTTTAAGCGTTGCTGGCGGTGGAAACTGACGGCGAAGCGGTGGGCTTCGTCCCTGACCCGTCGCAATAGTTGGACTCCGGGCTGTTCCACCTCGGTTTCCAAGGGTAAAGATTCTCCCGGTAAAAAGATTTCTTCCCGTTGTTTGGCCAAGCTGACCACTTTTAATTCATCTAAGACCGGATTTTCGACATTACCCTGTAATACGCCCATGACGGCGGAAAGTTGACCTTTTCCCCCATCGATCATCACCAGATCCGGAAATTCCCCATCCTCTTGGCGGTTTAAATTCGGGTCTTCGAGATACTTACGAAAACGCCGTCCCAGAACTTCCGCCAAGCTGGCGAAGTCATCCGATCGCCCGATTCTCACGTCGGGATTTCTAATTTTGTAATGGCGATAATGCTGCTTAGCGGGAACGCCATCAATAAAGACGACCCGGGAGGCGACGGCATTTGAGCCTTGAATGTGAGAAATATCGTAACCTTCAATGCGCTTGGGAACGTCCGGCAGATCCAGAATTTCGGCTAAATCTTGCAAAGATTGTTCATCGCGATCGCGTTGTTTTTGCGTCCTCTCCAGTTCGTATCCGGCATTCCGTTCCACCATCTCGATTAAGTCCGCTTTGCTTTGGCGTTGGGGAGCAAAAATACTCACTTTTCGTCCCCTTCGTTTTGCCAGCCACTCTGCTAAGATTTCTGCTTCGGGTAATTCGTGCTGCACGAGAATTTCGGCGGGAATTTCCACCGGATCGACCCGCAAATAATGTTCTTCCAAGACCCGTTGTAAAATTGCGGCGGGGGTACCCGAAAGGGTTTCGGCAAAATAGCCCAAACGTCCGACTAATTTCCCCGCCCGGACTTGAAACAGTTGAATGCAGCAATGGCGATCGTCCCTTGCTAAAGCGATCGCATCTCTCGATACAGTATCGTCGGGTAACGCGACTTTTTGATCCGCGTGGAGGGCATCCAAACCGCGAATGCGATCGCGGATCTGGGCAGCAGTTTCAAAGTTCAATTCTTCGGCAGCTTTTTCCATTTGTTTTTGCAACAAATGAATTAATTCTCTACTCCGACCTTGAAAAATCATCGCCACTTTTTCCAGCGTTTTGCGATAGTCTTCGGAGGTAATTAAATTTTGACAGACTCCCGGACAGCGACCGATATCGTAATTGAGACAGGGACGATCTTTAAATAAAGGTTTGGGGCGCTGGCGCAGAGGAAAAAGGCGCTTGACAAGATATAAGGTCTGACGCAATACACGCACGTCTACATAAGGGCCATAATAGCGATCGCGATTGTTCTTGAGGCGACGCTTGCGAGTAATAAAAATGCGGGGATATTTATCCGACCAAGTGATGCAAACATAGGGATATTTTTTATCATCTTTGAGTAAAACATTATAATGAGGCTGATGTTGTTTGATTAAATTGGCTTCTAATGCCAGTGCCTCCGCTTCCGTATCCGTAACGATGAACTCAATTTCCACCACCTGACGCACCATCATGGCAATGCGGTCGCTCAATCTTTGGGAGTCGCGAAAATAAGAGCGCACCCGCGATCGCAGTTTTTTGGACTTACCGATATAAAGAATCCCATCCGTCCCATCCCGCATCAAATAAACCCCGGGTTCTGGGGGAATTTCCTTCAGTCGCTTTTCGAGGCGATCGGCATTGTATAGTAAGGCTTTTGTTTGGGTAGGGGCGCTCATGGGCGATGGCGAGGCAGGATATTTTTGAGTCGAGTCTATTGGCTATTTTAATCAAATAGCGGGTTCGAGAACAACGAATTTTGAAGCCTCGGTTAAGCATTCATTCGCATTGAATGCCCTATCAAGATACAAATTCTCCTATTTTTTCAGAAATACAATTAAAATTAAGGAAAAGAATTGAGCCAAACTCATGCAAGCGATCGCCCTTCCCTCCGAACCTTCCTTGCGCCTGTGGACCGTTAAAGAATATCATCGTATGGTCGAAGCAGGGATATTGCAACCTGAAGAAAAAGTAGAATTAATTGCCGGACAAATTATTCGCCAAATGAGTCCCCAAAAATCGCCCCATGCTGCTGCTATTACCCGCACTGAAAGACAATTGCGCAATGAATTGGGCGATCGCATTTTACTGCGAATTCAACTCCCCATCGCCTTAAATCCCTATTCCGAACCTGAGCCCGATATCGCGATCGTACAACCCGATCCCAGAGATTATGCCGATAATCACCCTCTCATCTCTCAAGTCCATTTCCTGATTGAAATTGCCGATACTACCCTGAGAAGAGATTGCGGTTTAAAAGCCAGAGATTATGCTAATTCCGGTATCGAAGAATATTGGGTTTTAGATATCGAAAATCGTCTGCTGCATGTATTCCGCAACCCGACCTCAGAGGGATATGAAAGTGAAAGTACGCGATCGGAAAATGAAGAAATCTCACCTTTTCAATTCCCAGATTCGAGCATTAGCATTCAAGAGATGTTACCCCCTCAATGAGACGATCTGCTAAAATCCAGTCTCAATCGCGATCGCGCTAAATGCTTCAAAAGATAGCGATTGCGTCTATTATAGAATTCAGTATCGAATCGGAAAATCATGCAAACTGAAAACTTGAAAGAAGAAGCACATCGTTTAATCGATCGTCTTCCTGACAACTCAACATGGGAAGATTTGATGTATGAAATCTATGTCAGACAAGTTGTGGAATCTGGACTGGCTGACAGTCGAGAAGGTAAACTGACTCCCGTAGAAGACGTTAGGAACAAATTTGGTTTATCCTCGTGAAAGTTGTTTGGACAGATACCGCAATCGAAAACTTGGAAGCGATTCACGCTTATATTGCCCGACACTCACCCCAATATGCCCTTGGAATTGTCGATCGCTTAACCAAACGAACTCAACAACTCGCCAATTTTCCGCGATCGGGTCGAATTGTACCCGAATTTGATAACGAGCAAATTCGGGAAATTATTGAAAATCCATATCGAATTATTTATTGGGTGCGATCCGAACAAATAGAAATCTTGGCAATCGTACACGGATCTCGAAAAATTCTACGATCGGATGGCGAGGAAAATTGAGATTTAAAAGATCGCTTTGTTTGCAGACATCAGGAAACTTTAGTCAGAAAATTCTCAATCGAACTGCACTTCAACTAGAGACAGATCGTCATCAAAGCGATCGCTACTATTAATCTCCTTCACGCGATCGATAATCCGATCCAAATGGCGATCGCTATGCTGATAGTATTGCTTCAATTCCTCAATAAAATCATCTATTCTCCACATTTCCCCATTGGGAAGATCTAACTCGTAAATACCATCGCTAAACAAATACAAACTGGCAGCATTATCAATCTTACAAGTATGTTCTTCATAATCCGCCTCTGGAAACATCCCAACAGGAAAGCCGGGTGCTTTTAGGGCATCGACTTGGATCGATTTCTCCTCATCCAAATTCTCCGCATTCAGAGCGGGAGAAAGTAAAATCGCCGGAGGATGTCCCGCACTTGAATAAACCAATTGCCGGGTTGTTTTATTGTAAACTCCATACCAAATCGTAAAATATTTATCATTGCGTTGGGTCATCTGAAACGTTTCATTTAATCCTCGCAAAACATCGCTCGGCTTGCGATAATTGACCTGTAATAATTGCTTCGATCGCAATAAATTGATTACCGAAACCGAAGGCAGGGCCGCTCGTAACCCGTGACCGGAAACATCGAGCAAATACATGACCAAATGCTCCTCATCCAGCCAATAAAAATCGAAACTATCTCCGCCCAACTGACTCGAAGGAATAAAACACACGTCAATGGCAATGTTTGATTCCTGCAAAGGCTCCGGCAAAATAGAACAAACGTATTCAGCCGCTTCCGCTAATTCCGTTTCGAGGATTTGTTTTTGCCGTTGCAAATCGCTGCTGAGTTGGTGCAACCGCAACCCCGATCGCACTCGCGCTTGCAACTCGAACATCTCGATCGGCTTGCATAAAAAATCATCTGCCCCCGCATCCAAACCTTCTACCCGGTCTTCTACAGAGCCTTTCGAGGTGAGCAAGATAAAAAAGGTCGTGGACAGTTCGGGAATGGACTTAATGCGAGAACAGACTTCAATGCCATTCATGCGCGGCATGACCCAATCACAAATCATCAACGCCGGAGTGAGTTTTTTTGCCATCGCCAAACCTTCCGCGCCATCGCTCGCGACCGACACTTCATAACCTCGGTTCGTCAAGGTACGCTTGAGCAACAGTTGAATCGCGGGGTCGTCATCAACGATTAAAATTAGAGCCATAGCGGTGCAATCGTTCGGGTAAAAGCTAACAGGGCAATTTTGACAAACGCCTTTCTCGATAGAGGAAGTTTTAACCATTGAGGTAAGAAAGTCAAAATTGAGTCTTACTGATAGGTTAGCTTAATAAACAAATTCTATAATATTGGAGAATTGCCGCTCTAAAAGTTAAACTTTCAGGGGAATTTTCCGTTTTTCTTTATTCTATTGACAACAGAAATAAAGAAGGCTCGATAATTTTGTTACAATTCCCACCAGTTATGCCAATTGTCAAGGGTGTTGAATTGCGATCGCAGAGGACGATAAGCTGTTGGACGAACAAAAATTTTCTCTCCGAGTTTCTACGGATTTAAAACAATCCCATCAGGTTCAAACGTGGTTCGATCGGAGTTGTACTTCTGTTATCGAAACCGACCGAATCCGGTGCAAACTCGCCCTAATTGAAGCCTTCACTAATGTCGTGCGCCATGCTCACGAGGAATTACCGCAAAATACCCCCGTTGATTTGGAAGTCATTCTCTCTCCCGATCGCTTGGAACTGCGAATCTGGGATTTTGGCGTTCCCTTCGATTTCGACGATCGCCTGCGAATCGCCTTAAAGACCCTCGACGATGCTGGCGGTCTCACTGGCGGAGGACGGGGTTTGCTGATAATTTATCAAGGAATGGATTCCGTAGTCTCCAAGCGCACCCAAGACGGGCGCAATTGTTTGCTTATGATCAAAAACCTCATCCAGGAGGACGAGGAGGGAGAAAGAGGGTGAATCAGCGATCGGTTATTTCCCTCCGCTTCTGACTTCTAACTGAAAGTTCTAGGTACAAGTATTGAGGGAGCAATCCAAAGTAGCATTTGCTGGAGAGTGGGAGGCTTTCGTCTTCGACTCTTGGGAGAAAAACGACGGCGGAGTAAACGCCACTCACGGGGGAGAAAAAAGAGTTCGCAGGAGGCATCGGGTGTCAAACGAGCAAGGTAAGTCAGTCGCAGCAAATGCCATGCTAGGATACTGTAGGTCGCTAAAGCATTGATTAAGCGCTCTTTGGAGTCCGCAATTTATAAGCGCTTTCCCTTCTTGTTCGACCTCAACGATCGCTCGAACAAATAAACTTAAAACAATTATTCCATCAATCCCTCATCAATATTAAGATATGGAGCGAGAAATTCAAGAGACGATCGCTAAAGCCGTAGAAGCCTGCCAACAAAAAAACGCCGCACAGTTTGCCGCACTTTTTACCCTTGATGCCGAACTTGTGTTAGCCGGAGGGAAAAAAATCCAAGGACGAGACGCGATCGCGCGCATCACTGCGGACTATTTTCGCCAACTCGAAGAGATTAGCATCAAGATTGCAGCAATGAACATCGATGGCGATCGCGCTGTTATTCAATGGACTTGGTACAGTCGCAATCGCGCGGGACAACAAAAACGCCGGGATAATACCATCGAACTCTCGTTTCAAGGAACGGCGATCGCGCGATGGCAAGAAGCGATCGCCAACTGACACTCATTTTTTGATAGAATGCTCTCGGAAAAATTGACCGAAAAAGAACATGGAGACCACCACCATCGACTGTACGAAAGAATGCGTTAACGGCTGCGTTTTAGAGGATAAATGTCCCAATCTGCAATATGCCGAACAAGCTAATCAATTCATGCAGGCAACCTCTTTAGACCAAATGCACGAAATCGCCCACATTGCTCGCATGAAAAAACTGAGCGAGCCGCCAAAATGGGTTATTCCCGATGATTTTTAGGCTGATTTGTAGCGCGTCTCAAGACAATTTCTATTCATTATTCACCGAGGGGTTAAACAAATTCGTGGCACTATCGCTCAACTGATCGAAAAAGAGTAAGAAACCAAGAATATCCCGGAATGGTTGAGTAAAAAGATTGAGACCATAAGTCAACTTAGCCAATAAATTGCGATTGACGACAATAACATCGTGATTTTTTAAAGGAATATCCTGACTTAAATCCCCTAACAAAGCCTCCTTGGCATCTAAAACCTGCGTAACGGCTCTCCCTTGTTCGGCATCGAAACGAACTAAGCCGACTCTACGCAGGTTTGAATTGCTAGAAGAAGGATTAATCTGTGCGATCGCGTCTACAAAAGTCGATCCGTTTGCCAATTGGATTTGACCAAGACCCTCATTAGGATAATTAAGAACGCGGACAACAATAAACGGTTGAGAGATATTAGAACGCGCTGCTAATAAATTATCGTAATCTTTTTCCTCCCCGACTTCGAGTTCGGGAACGATCACCGCATCCCCACCTTGCAAAAATAGCTCGGGTTGGGGCTGACCTTGTAATAACGGGGTTAAAAAGTCAATGCTTCGCTCGATTTTCGTGCCATCCACTAACGTCCGACGGACGATAACCTTCCGCAAATCTGCACCTTGAAGACTGCCACCCGCTTGGAAAATTGCATCAACAGGATCGGAACTAAAAGGAAGAACGTAATATCCCGGTCTGCCCACAGACCCCATCACCGTCACGACAGTCTCTCGCGGAGTATTTAAATTAATGAATACTTCTGGGGACTCTCTTAAGAGACGCTGCCCCAATTCGAGGCTGATTTTGGTTTGCGCTTCCTCCAACGTCAAGCCATTGATATTTACCGCCCCCAAAATGGGAATATTTACGTTTCCTTCAGGGTCGATGCGGGTTGACGTTTGGAATTCGGGAAAGCGGGGAACGGAGACGGCAACCGCATCGTTGATTCCCAGCAAATAGATATTAAATTGATTGGAGGGTGCGTCGTCGAAGGGAGAAGGAATATATCCCCGAGGTGGGGGAGTATCAATGCGATCGAAGGTCGTTTCGGGATCCGCCGCATCTTCGGGAAACAGAGATTCCTCACCCGTTGCCTCGGGGGCGGCGGGAGGCGACTCCTCGAATAAAGGAGATTGACTCCAACCCTTGGGAACCAAAAACGCGCCATTGCCGACTAGGGCGATTGCCAAGCCCGTCGCGAGGGAAAAACGAGAAACAGACAATCTTGCCATCTTTGCAGATTTAATTGCTTTTTGCGAATACATTTTCCATCAAGCTGGCTTGAACGACTCGGGCCATTGCTTCTGCATCCGGCTCGATGGTTTCGAGGGTGCTTTTGGGATCGACCGGGATTCTTAACATGACTGCAATCCAAGGCAAACGCTGTTTTTGCAGTTGTAACTTTTGGTCGAGCCAAAACCAACGCAGGGGCGAATAGTGACCGCCGCGTTCCCAAGCGTACCATTGAACGACGGCAACGGTTTGATGGGCGCGAAAGGGAGACTTTTGGCTTTCCCGGGCGAGGAAGAGACGAGCCGTCACCGAGGCTTGACTATCCCCCACCTCAGAGGTGAATTTGAGGGAGCGTTGGGAATCGAGATTCCACTTGAAAAAACCGTCCATATCCACCCATTCCACTGCGGGCTGTAACTTCGGTCCGGTTTGGGGAAAGATAAACAGCATGGCATCTTGGAGATCGCCGCGATCGAGAATCTGTCCGTGCCAATCGTGACCGCCAATTTTCAAGGACGCATTTTCAACCGTTTCCCAGCCCGGAACGTCGATGGGTTCGTTACGAGTCTTGCGAATTTGACCGAGATTTTTGACGGGGAAGGGCTTCTGCCAAGGGGCTTTAATTTTCCAGACGGGGAGGGGAATTCCCGCAAGGGACATCGTCGTCCATTCTCCCTGCACGTAAGCGGGAACGGCACCGATCGCCAAGATAATAACTAAGGCAATGGCAATTCCCAATTTGGCTTTAGACCCCTTCCCTTTCAAAGAAAATCGAGGCGAGAAAGGTTTTGACTCGGATTGATGGGGATTCATGGATGTGACCGATAATTGTAAAACATAACAACAAAGCCGCTTGGAACTCAAAGATTGCGACCTAGATATCCTCGGATTCCGATTGCTGTCGATCTGCTTCTGAGTGTTCCGGGGTTGAAGGTTGCTTGGTTTCTGAGGCAGGTTCTTCAGAGGACTGAGATGCACGCGGGTTCTTTCCCGTTACCAAGGATAATAAATCCTGCGGTAGTTCGAGAATGGCACCATAGTCCAGTATGCCCGTGACGCGCTCTTTTTTGTAGTAAGTTTCAAAGCGTTCGATAACGTCGAGCCAAACCACCACGAGGGCCAGCATTCCCAAGGAGATTATGTCCCCCCCCAACCCGGCATGAGTCCAGTCAAATAAGCCCGGATATCCCATACCGTGCAAATACGTCAAAATCGTATTGCGGAAAATATTGACGCTGACGCTGATCAGGATAATCCCGATCCCAAAGAAGACAATTTTTTTGCGCGATCGCCACAGTCCCGTCCAATGCAGTAACATTCCTCCGACATAGAGACTGGTAAATAGCATTTTTATCCCCGCACAATAGGGGGCAACTTCTACCAATTTATCTTGAACTGTAATGTATATGCCTTCAACGACGATCTCGGGCACGTTGAGGGCGTGGAGAATAAATCCAGCCGTACCGGCAATAAAGGCTTGTAGGGGTAAAGTGAAGGGGGTAATAAGATAAGGAATGCTATTGGGAGTTGCCAAGAAGACTAGGGCTAGAGAAAAAGCATTCAGATTTAATCCCGGAATGCCTTTCAGCCAAAGGGTAATTCCCGTTAAGACCAAGGGGAAAGAGAGATTGACCAGTTCGGGAGTTCCGGAAACGTAGAAAATAGCACCGAGCGTCAGAATGGCCGCCCCGAGAGGATGGGAGCGATCGGGCATTCGCTGCCATTTTTTGCGGTTCGACCACGCGATCGCTGCCCCATAGGGCATACCGATCAAGGCATGACTGAAATATTCGTGTTCGATGCTAATGCTTTTATTGACCCAACCATCTACCCAATGCAGGAGGAGGGGAAAATAGAGCAAGAAGAGTAAAACGGTAATGGCAATATTGAGCCAATGGCGATCGAAGAGGGTAGGGAGTGTTTGTTGGCTTTGCATGATAGCGATCGATACGGTTTTGGGGTTTTATTTTGTTATAGTCGATGTTCCTGAAGATTGAGTTAAAAATTGCTGGGTTAATTTTTAGATTGTGAATTTTCTTAAATTCTTAACGTAAACTGTCGGAAAAAGGCAAAACGGATTAAGCGCCAAGGCGTCGATGTATTTTGCAATGTTCCTTTCCGCAGAAAACGCCCTAATAGTAAGCGTCCAATGCCTTTTAAGCGCGCTTTAAAGCGAATGGAGAAAATATTATCGCGATCGCTATAAAGCGGCTTTAAGGCCAGATCTCCCCAGAGAACATCCGCCTGATGACCCGGACTCAAACCGTGTTGGCGGTGTTCTGGGTTGGGAATGCCGCCATGTTCGCCATAATTGCGAAAAGGAATAAAATTCACCAATTTATAGGAGCGAAGCACTGTATCGATTTCGGAATCCCACGCCGAATAGACTTTCCCTCCCGTTTTTCGTTCTATTCGAGCGGCTAATTCGAGTAAACATTCTGCCCCTTTTGGCGTTACGATATAAGCAACCGTCGATACGGAAAATCCTTCTGCATACCCTTCTGGAGAAACCCAGTACACTTGCGGCGCACAATTATAAATCCACGATACTCCGACATCGGGATTGTCTTTAGGAAACGGTAAAGGAAGTCTTGCGAATTGACGAACTGGAGCAAAATCAGCTTCCACAATTAAAGTAAACGTACTTGCTTTCTTCGCTTGTTCCCAAGCATTACAGTGGTTGAGAAGAACTCGATAGCTCGAAGAAAACTCTTGATATTCTGGCTTATTTTCTTGGCGACATACTTCACAGACAAAACCTTCTTGGAGAAAATATTGTTCTAGAGCTTCTGTCGGTTCTTTATAAGCAAGAATTAGTACTTTCCCAATCGTATCAATTAAGCTATCTCGCGTTAAAATTTGCATAGAATTTTATAAGTACACGAAATGACAAAGCAGCGTTTTAATTTTACAGCAAATCCCTGCGACTCAAGCAAAAATGTAATATTTTTCAACTGTACTTTAGAAATCAAGTTGTCTTACACTTTCTTAACCTTTTCCCCTTATTATTCATAAATGTCGTATCTATTGACTCCCCGATCGTGAAACAAAATCGCCGTCGCTTTCTCCTCCTGACTGGATTGACCGTAGCCGGATGTGTCGGCAAAGATATCGCCGCCAATCCCCTCGAATCATCCCCGCCAACCCCCGTCCCTGCCCCCGATCGCGTCAAGATTGCCGATTTTTATCCCGCCCCGCCCGGAATGCACGCCCCCAAACGGGGAGAAGTCCGCCTCGCCGTCATTAGCGATTTGAATGGGGCTTACGGTGCCACCGATTATAGTCAGGAAGTCAAGCGAGCCGTCGAGTTAATTCCCGCGTGGCAGCCCGATCTAGTCATTTGTAGTGGGGATATGGTAGCGGGGCAATTGGCCTCGCTGCGGGAAGAACAGATGCAAGCCATGTGGGCCGCCTTCGATCGCCATATTGCGACTCCCTTAAACCAAGCAGCAATTCCCTTTAGCTTTACGATTGGCAATCACGATGCCTCTGCTTCCATCAATTCGCAAGGGGAATTTCGCTTTGCCAAAGAGCGGGAAGTGGCGGCCGCTTACTGGAACGATCCCGCTCGGAATCTGCGCTTGAACTTTGTCGATCGCGCTGGTTTTCCCTTCTATTACAGTTTTCTGCAAAACGGTATCTTTTTCCTGTCTTGGGATGCCAGCACGGCCAAAATTGACCCCAAACAAATCGCTTGGGTGAAACAAAGCCTTTCATCTCCCATCGCCCGGGAAGCCAGACTTCGTATTGTTATCGGGCATTTACCCCTCTATGCCGTTGCCGTAGGGCGGGATTCTTGGGGCAACTTTCTGACTGAGTCCGACACACTGCGATCGCTCCTCGAAGAGAACAACGTTCATACTTATATTAGCGGCCATCACCATGCTTACTATCCCGCCCATCTCGGCAGACTACAATTGCTCAATTGCGGTGCATTGGGAAACGGTCCCCGGCGTTGGTTGGGCAGTCCCCTTTCTCCCGAGAAAACCTTAACCCTTGTCGATATTGATGGAGAACAGACCCGTTACACCACTTACAACATGACGACTCTAGAAGTCTTCAATGCCCAAAAACTGCCTCGCACCATTACCGGACCTAGCGGTCGCATCTTGCGACGGGATATTCAGGCAACCGTTTAATCTTTCCATTATGTCGTCAGCAAAATTCCGGATTTTCTTAACAAATTATTATTTTTCTTCCAGAAAGAAGAAGTTAGAATTACAAAAGTTTGTTCTAATTAATCCGATCGGAGTGAAGAAATGGACAAGAATTTTGCAAAAGTTGGGCAAATAAAAGATCGACTCATTCAATCTTTAAACGAGGTAATTTCCTTTGATAATTGTGCCTTCTTGAATTATCCTAACTATGGCAATATTGGCGATCATTTAATTGGATTGGGCACAATTCTTTACTTAATTGATGAAGCCAATACAGACATTAGCTATGTTGCCAGTTTGCATAATTTTTCCGCTAGTGAAATGGAGAAAAAGATCGGTAAATCACCAATCTTACTACAAGGTGGCGGGAATCTTGGCGATTTATGGTACGAGCATCAGAAGTTCAGAGAATATATTATTTCTAATTATCACGATAATCCAATTATTATCTTGCCTCAGACTATTTACTTTAAAAACCAAGGCTGCTTGAAAGAAGCTAGAAAGAAATTTAATTCGCATCCCAATTTAACAATATTTGTACGAGATTGTTACAGCTTGCAAATTGCACAAGATAATTTTCCTGATTGTCAATTAATATTAGCACCCGATATGGCTTTTCAACTATCGGGAATGATTTTGAGAGATAGCATTAACGTAAAAAGAAATCAACAAAATAAATCATACTTATACTTCAAAAGAAAGGATAAAGAATTGAATCCTCTATTTACACCCGAACGGCTTAATCTCAATAACATTCACATTGAGGATTGGATTGCTTACAAAGACAAATGGTTATTAGAAGATGTGGTAGAAGAATATATTAGCCGAGAATATAAGATAGAATTATCATCTTTGACATCTTTAAGCGTTCGTTCTCTTGTCAAAATTTATCGAGAAATATGGCAAAGAATGCTAAAAACTCCTCGTGAATATATTCATCGAAGAAAGTGGTTGAAAAGTAGTCCAATTCGGCAAAGACTAGAATCTTATTACCGTTCTTATATGTATCAATTGTCCTTAAGTCTAAGTTATAGTGGGTCTTATCAATTAAGTCAATACGATTTAGTCATTACCACTCGCCTACACGGACATATTCTCTGTACCCTGTTAGGAATTCCCAATATATTTTTACCCAATTCTTACCATAAAAATCTGGGTTTTTATGAAGCATGGACTGCCGATATTCCCTTTAGTCGATTCCTGAAGAATGAGGATCGAATTGAAACTTTAATTGCAGAACTTAAAACCGTTTCTCCGAGGGAGAGATAACGCCCTCGGAGGTTCCATCATTGCCAAGAAATACAGCAGACTCGGAACAAGCCAGATTGCGAGGAGTCACGAGTAACGAAATAAAGGGAGATCGCTCATACAGAAACCCGCCCTCAGTTAGATTAGAGAAAACCGAACCAAGTTGTTGCTCGATTCATGAAAAAGTACCTCAAAAAATGGCGTGCGGGTGTTGTATTCCTCTTGCTGGGATTGTCTTTGGCAATGATACTCATGGGATTGAGGACGAGCGTTTCTTCGGCGCTGCAAGCGCGATCGCGGTCTCTTCACAGTCATTCCCATGCTCATCAATCCATTGGCAATCGCTCCCGCGATAAAAGCGCCGATATCAAAATCGAAGGAAATTATCGCATCATCGAATCGGATGGCATTCCCGACCACCAAACCGGGCAATTTCCCAATCGTGGCAATCCCCACGCGATTTCCAGCCAAGATTTCACCTTTCGCGTTTCTCTCAATCCGAGGCAAAATAACCGCCCGACTTCAGGGAATGGGATGTTATTTGGGGTGGCGGTGAATGGCGTTCCTTTCGAACCCGGAACGGCTGAATATTGGACTGCTTCGGGACGGAGATCGGGAGGACGAGGCGTTCGGGATGCCGATTGGAATTATGAGGCACTCTCGGGCAGCCTCAATCTGGGTATCGATCGCAATAACGCTCACGTCCAACCCGGTGGAATGTATCACTATCACGGCTTGCCCCAAGGTTTGATCGATAATTTGGGCAGTGGCGTGCAACTCGTGGGTTATGCGGCCGATGGTTTTCCCATTTATGGTGCTGATGGCTATCAAAATGCTACAAATTCCAGCAGTAGCCTTCGGAAAATGCGATCGAGCTATCGTTTAAAATCGGGAACGCGATCGGGAGGGCCCGGCGGCATCTACGACGGGACTTTTACCCAAGATTTTGAATACGTTGCAGGATTAGGGGATTTAGATGAGTGCAATGGGCGCGTTGGCGTTACGCCAGAATATCCCGATGGCATTTATCACTACTACATCACTGAAGCCTTTCCGTTTGTTTCTCGCTGTTTTCGCGGAACTCCCGATCGCAGTTTCCGCAAAGGACCCCCGAGCGGAGGCGGTCGCAATAACGGCCAGCAGCGACCCGATCGCCGCGATCGCCCCTATCCTCCCCCACGCAGGAGACCCAGATTTCAGTAGAAACGCAACTTGCCAATTATGAATTTCGATCCCCCTAAATCCCCCTTAATAAGGGGGACTTTCGGATTCTCCCTCCTTTAAAAAAAGACTGTCGGATTTTCCTCGCCTTAATTTAAGAAGAACCTCCGGATTCTCCCCCCTTGATAAGCTACCCATTAGGCAAAAGTCCGTGGAAGGAAGGCTAGGACTGAGATAGAGAGACCAGTTGCGCACCCTCGAGAAGATGAGCGAAAACCGTCAAGCCTCGCCAGAGAACCTTAACCCCGGGGTCACCATCACCCTGACGA
>JBCCVR010000117.1:0-24019 GCA_039194995.1 Cyanobacteria bacterium P01_E01_bin.42
CTGAATCTAGCGCGTCTACCAATTCCGCCAGTTCCGCAGGTTAAATGCAAGATAGTATTATGTCATAAAGATTAAATTTTTTCAAGACTGCCCTGAAGTTGGGTTTTTAGGGGGGAAAACAAAAGACACAGAGAGAATTTAGCGGCGATCGCAGAAAAACAAGATCGAACATACCATTTTTGTGCCAGATTCGTCGCCCTCTTTCAGGAATTACTGACAAGATTGTCAATTGTGTCTGGACATTGGGAATCTTTTTGGTAATATCAAAACAAAAAAATTGTAAAATTTCGCAAAAATCGAACTAATTGTGGAAAATAGAGCGATAAGTCCCTCTTTGAGTCAAACTCAAACCCAAGCTCCCTCTGACGAGATGCAAGAAGCCCTGCGGATTTTTGGAGGACGACCCCTAAGCGGCAATGTCCGCATTAGCGGCGCAAAAAATTCCGCCCTCGCCCTCATGGCAGGGGCATTACTCTGTCCCGAACCCTGTCGGTTGCGGAATGTTCCCGCTCTGGTGGATATTAACCGCATGGGACAAGTTTTGCAGGCTCTCGGAGTCAAGCTAAAACAACAGGGAGATGCGCTCGATATCGATGCCACCACGCTGACGACTTCCAAAGCGCCCTACGAATTGGTGTCTCAGTTGAGAGCCAGCTTTTTTGTTATCGGTTCTTTGGTGGCTCGGTTGGGATCTGCTAGAGTTCCCTTACCGGGAGGTTGCGCGATCGGCGCTCGTCCGGTGGATCTCCACGTGCGAGGCTTACAGGCTTTAGGTGCGGAAGTTCGCATCGAACACGGCATTGTCTATGCAGATGTTAAAGGGCGTGGCGGTAAGTTAAAAGGGGCGAAAATCTATCTCGATTATCCCAGCGTGGGGGCGACGGAAACCTTAATGATGGCGGCGACTCTCGCTGAGGGCGAAACCATTATCGAAAATGCCGCTCAAGAGCCGGAAGTGGAAGATTTGGCCAATTTCTGCCGGGCAATGGGGGCGAAAATTCGCGGTGCGGGAACGAATACGGTGATTATCGTGGGCGTGCCGAGGCTGCATACAGCGGACTATTCCATCATTCCCGATCGCATCGAAACGGGGACGTTTTTGGTAGCTGGGGCAATTACGCGATCGGAAATTTCCCTTTCTCCGGTCATTCCCGAGCATTTGACTCCGGCGATCGCCAAGTTGAGAGACATGGGCTGTAAAGTGATTTTTGAGGAACCCAACCGCCTGCGAATCGTTCCGGGAGAGTTAAGAGCAACGGATATCGAAACCCTTCCCTATCCCGGTTTCCCCACGGATATGCAGGCGCAATTCATGGCGTTATTGAGCGTGAGTACGGGGAATAGCGTCGTGACGGAAACGGTATTTGAAAATCGTATGGGTCACGTACCAGAATTGGTGCGCATGGGTGCCGATATTCGCATCAAGGGCGAAAATGCCATTATTCGCGGTGTTCCCCTGTTATCGGGTGCTCCGGTATCGGGTACGGATCTGCGGGCTTCTGCGGCTTTGGTGGTGGCAGGTTTGGCAGCCGATGGCGAAACCCTGATGAAAGGACTGCGCCATCTCGATCGCGGTTATGACAATTTTGAAGAAAAGCTCCGCAAGTTGGGTGCAAAAGTCGAGCGGGTGACAATTTGATTTTGTTGTTGGTTGTTGGTTGTTGGTTGTTTGGCTCCGGATAACCCACCCCCAGCCCCTCCGAGGAGGGGAGGCAAGAGGGGGAGTGCAAATAACTACTTCCCAATACAAAAACGACTGAAAATGCGATCGAGTACGGATTCGGTGACATCTTCTCCGGTAATTTCTCCTAGGGTGCGAATGGCATCGCGTAAATCGATGGTCCAAAAGTCGAGGGGAAGGGCTTGTTCGACTGTCGTTTGGACGCATTCTAGGGCGGTTTTAACTCGGGTTAAAGCCGCCTCTTGTCGTTGGTTGATGGCGAGATCGAGGTTTGCAGCCGTCAGATTCTCGCTGCGGATGGCTTCGAGAATGGCAGTTTCGAGGCGATCGATGCCCCGATCGCTCGTTGCACAGGTTTGAGTCACGCGATCGATTTCGGGAGGATAGGAGAGGCGATCGGGGGAGGCAAGATCGATTTTGTTGACAACTAAAATGAGGGGGCGATGCTTGACAAATGCGTAAATCTCTGATTCATCTTGCGTCCAGCCTTTTTTAGCATCGATCGCCAAGAGGATCAAATCCGCTTCTCGGGCGGCTTTTTGCGATCGCTCAACCCCAATTTTTTCCACGGTATCTTCAGTTTCGCGAATTCCGGCGGTATCCAAGACTTGCACGGGAATCCCCCCAACAATGAGATGAGATTCGACGACATCCCGCGTCGTCCCGGGAAGATCCGTGACGATGGCGCGATCGCTGCGACTCCAAGCGTTTAACAAGCTGGATTTGCCTACATTAGGAGCGCCGACAATGGCAACTTTGAGACCGCTACGGAGAAGTTGCCCGCGATCGGCGGTAGCGAGGATTTTTTTCACTTCTGCGAGAACGAATTGCAAGCGATCGCGAATTTCCTCTTCATTTAAAGGCGGGAGATCGTCTTCAAAATCGATTCTCGCCTCCACTTCCGCAAGAATATCCAAACAGGTTTGCCGCAGTTGGCGAATGGGGGCGGCTAATTTACCTTGTAACCCGGCGAGGGCAATTTGTGCGGCTTGGGGCGATCGCGCTCCCACCAGATCGGCAACGCTTTCCGCTTGAGTGAGGTCAATTCTACCATTAAGGAAAGCACGTAGGGTAAATTCCCCCGGTTGCGCCAGTCTCGCCCCGCATTCGAGGCAGAGTTGCAGGACTTGCTGCACGGGAATCATGCCGCCGTGACAGTGGAATTCTACGACATCCTCGCGGGTGAACGATCGCGGTGCCTGCATGATGAGTAAGAGCGCTTCATCAATCTGCTGGCGGGTTTGGGGGTGGCAAATGGCACCGTAGAGAATGCGGTGACTCTGCCATTGTTGCTTGCCGGGAGCGCGAAAAATCTGTTTGGCAATCTCTAACGCTTGCGAGCCAGAGAGTCTCACAATACCAATACTGCCTTGTTCTGGCACGATCGCCGTTGCGATCGCCGCGATCGTATCTTCGTGCATCCCGTCACTGACCCAAAATACCGTCTAAACTATTATCTTAATGCGGTCTTTAGATTTAGAGAGAAAATGCAGCGATCTTCCTTTGCCAGAACTTCAAAACGATATCATCGCAAATCGCCTGCGGGGTGGCGGCGATCGCTGAAATACTTCTATCTGCGGCTGTTACGTTTGGAAGGAAGCCCGAGGGCGATCGCGCGGGGAATTTCGGTGGGTATGTTTGCCGGGTTCTTTCCGTTGTTTGGCTTACAGACCATTATCGGGTTAATTTTAGCAACCTTTTTTCAGGGCAATAAGTTGGCGGCGGCGGCGGCAACTTGGGTCAGCAATCCCTTTACTTACGTGCCGATTTATACGTTTAATTTTGCCGTCGGGCGTTGGTTATTGGGAGGAGAAAATATTGCTTTAGATCGCATTGATTGGAATTCTCAGGACGTTTTAGAGGTGGGATCAGATTTTGCCCTACGTTTATTTTTTGGCTGTTTTGTCGTAGGTTTAATTGCGGCAGTTATTGGCTACTTTCTCAGTTTGTCTTTTATCGATCGCTATCGGAAGTCAAAGCGATCGGGTTAATGTCAGTCACCAGTCACCTTGCCACAGCAAAAAAGTTCTGCGATTGTTGTGCGATCGATAGTAAACTAGAAGAGATATTCGTAATAACTAGCTTGACTATAACTTTTAATGATGTAGTAGAAGAAATCAGACAAGATTGAAAAATGGATAAGTTTTCTTGCTTTTGAGTTGAGTGATTCCTGCGATCAATTAAACTCAGTCTAGAAATAGAATAACTGAAATATTTCGACAACTTCAAAATGGAACATTATTCATCTCTTCATTAGATTTATCAATTATACTACGAGCTAATTCTCGCATTAAAAAGAGATATGGATCTTTGTCAGATTTTAAAATATTTCCATTACAAATTTGTGGAGTTAGTGTATTAAAAACTTGTGAGGCGATTTGAGAACTTTTTTCAAATTCTTGTAAGCTAAATAGCACTATTGAATAAAGAATTTCTTGTTGTATTGTCAACTTCTTATTTTGATCTATATATTTCAAGAGAATAATAGATTTTTGTCTACGATATTCCAAAATCTGAGATACTTTTTCAAGACATTTTTGGACTTCACTTTCAAAATCATAATGTTCAATATTATTAGATTCAAAGTAGTCTTCATACTCTATAAAATTTGTCTCTAATCTATTAATATAATAATCAAATAAAAGTTTTTGAGCTTCTTCATCATCGGGAAATACATTAAAAAGTTTCCATCCATAATCAAGCATATAATGAGTATCTTGACATAATGCAAAAAAACGCATTCCCATTCTATATATTTCTGGATGAGGATAACTGGCAACCAACTCTAAGATTTCTTGTTTAGATTGTTCTACCGGTAATGACAATATCCTACTACTAATTTTTTCGATTTCTTGAATAATGTTTTTATCGGCTAATTCTAGATTGAGTCCATAAAATAACCTGATATAACTATTTAGTAATTCTTCATCTTTTTCAGAATTAGAAATCGCTAAAAATTCTTCTTGTTCTAGATGAGAAGAAGAAAAAAGAAAAAATATTTTTTCTTCTAATATTTGAAATGTTGCACAAGACTTTTTTTTGAATTCTATTAAATCATCTGGTTTAGGAATTCTTGAAATCACCAATTTGATATCAATCTCTTTTTCTAAAACTTTAGCAAAATGACTATCTTGTATTAACTGTTTAATAAATTTAGTGACTCGAATACTTTCTGTACTCATCGAAGACAGCATCACAACTTCATCGGCTAACTGCTGCGTGCATAACCCCGAAATTTCAGTAATTCCCGTCCGCGAGTCGATAATCACAAAATCTGCTTGTAATTCTCGCTCAATTCTTGCTAAAAACTGCTGAAAAAACTCTACTCCATTGCGCTGCTCTGAAAAAACAACACCCCAATCTAACTGACTGAGTTTTCGATAATAATCCTCAGATAAATATTGTCCCGCCGGAATCAACCAAAGCGGAACATCTTTCTCAATTCCCTCTAAAGGAATGGGAAGCGAAATCTCTTCAATACTCCCCGGATCGCGATTGTGGATTTGATATTCTAAAATATAATCTAGAACCCCTTTTTGCTCTTCAGGAAGCTCTAAAAGCGGAAACTTGGCATCAATTCCCGGTGCTTCCAAATCAAAATCAATAACCACCGTTCTTTGTCCTAACTTCTCCGCCAAATAGACGGCAAAATTAGCAGCAGCAAGGGTTCTCCCTACACCTCCTTTATAAGAATAAAAAGTAATCGTTCTCATGCCGCACTATCCCAAAATCCCTTCTTAGCAACGATCGCTTGCGCCCGATCGCACTTCTCCCTCACCTCTGGAGAAACCAAATCGAAAACAGGGCGATTGATTGGCGCACTTGCTTCTATTTCCTCCTTCTTATCTAATACCGTTTTGATGGCTCGATCAATCTCTTGCGTCGATAATCTCAACCGTGCGGCGATTGTTTCTACCACGCGATCGCCCAATAAAATCGAAACATTAAAATCTGCCCCCAACGCATCCAAATATGCCAAAACTGACTCAAAAGTATGATCGTTATTGGCACTTTCCAATTTAGAAACCCAACTTTGAGTAACTCCCAGACGTTGCGCTAATTCCTTTTGAGTAACTCCCAACTTTTTCCGCAGCGATCGCATTGCTTGAGTTAAACCAACCCGAAACAGTTCTTGACGTTCGATTAAGCACATTTCTGGAGTATCGGGAATCAACTCCTCCAGAAATTCAAACACCTCATTATTCTTGTTCATTTTGCTTTTCCTCCCGTTCTAACAATCGCTTTTGTCGTTGAATGGCTGTCGAAATCTCCCGTTTTGGTGTTTTCCTACTTTTCTTTTTAAACCCGTGTAATAAGAATAAACGTTTGTCAGTCAAAGCACAAAGAAAAATACGAGGATTATTCGGTGTATTATCCAAACGCAACTCATACAGATTGTCCTCTCCTTTGATTTTGGCGAGAATATCTGAACGTTCGATTAATAACTGCAATCCATACGCTTGTAGCAATTTTAAACGGAATTGAAATTGTTTCAACTCTCCTTTAGTTAAAGCGGCATCTTGGAGAAATTGTCGAACTGGCGAAATTGCCTCCTCATCGTCCGAATAAAATTCAATTTGCCATTCTTCCGACACTCCTCAATGCTCCTCTACTGTTATTATGCCATATTTAGAATATTGGGGAAGCGATCGCGGCAACTTTTTCCGGTTCGTGGAGGACATGACGCAGATCCGGTGCATTTCCATAGTTTTCTCTGAATGTCTCGATAATGCCTGCATCCATCGTTTTCACCCCCATTTCTCGCGGTGCGTACAGGGTATCCCCAGAACTGAGAATGTTGTGACTCCCCAACAAAGCAAACTGGCGATCGCAAACCAAATATTTCTCATGCGTCCCCATTAACTTGAGTTCCATGCGATCGGGAAAACGCGATCGCAACGCTATCAACCTCGACAGTGCATCATAATTGCCAATGCGATCGCCACTCATGCTAACTTGCCGATCGCGAGTAATACTGATAACGTTCCCCTTGGGATGCAAACCGCGAATATCGTAACTATACCCCCAACCAATACAGAGATGACAGCCGCGATCGAGCAAAGCTGTCATTCTCAAGAGGATTTCTTCATCAATACTGCGCTTGCTTAACCAAGGACTGACAATAATCAGAGATTCTCGTGCAAACTCGAGGGACTCAATCAAAACAACTCGACTCGCTGCACGTCCCTCAATCGGCTGATTTTGCAATCTTTTTGCAGTTTCAATATCTCGATAGCACTCGCGAAACTCTCGTAACAGTTCCGCACCATCAGGGCGATCGGCTAGTTTCGCCAAGATCGCCCACGGATCGTTACTGGAAGCAGGATCGAACAACTCGGAATACATCCCTATTCAAATCTAAATTCGATATTGTATATAGGAATTATATCGAAAGATATTCTTTTTGATCAAGATCTCAAATATGACATTTTTAGAATAAAGTTAGACGATCGCCAATATCTCACCTCTCCTCCATTAACGCGATCGCACATCGCAATACATTAAGTACAAAATAACTAAAAAATGTTCCTGCTCGATCTGAGTCACGATATCCGATTAGTGTCCACTCTCATAAAAAATACATTAGATTTTCTATTCCAATAACAAAGAAAACAAATCTCCCACTGTTAACTCAAACTCCTTGGCAAAGTCGGGAACGGGTAAAACTGAGTTGAATTCGTCAAAAATCGCTGTAGGTCGATCGCGATAAAAAATCAACACTGATTTCTCTTTCGGATCGATAAGCCATCCTATTTGAGTATCGTATTTTAACGCATGGAGAATGTTTTTAATAACATTGGTTTGGCCTTGGTCTGGCGAGAGAATTTCTATCGTCCAATCTGGCGCGATCGCAAAAACATTATCAATCTCACCATCCTCTCGACGCGCAATTCGTTCCCAAGTATAAACCGAAATATCCGGCACGATCGCCCGTCCGCCAAAACTACAACGCAACTTCGAAAACGCCCGCGCAATCCATTTTTTCCGAAACATTAAATTAATCGTTGCTGCTAATTCTGTTTGTATGGCACTATGTCGTCCTTGAGGCAGGGTTTTTTGTACGATCTTGCCGTCAATATATTCGCTAGCGGGTCGAGTTTCGGGTAATTTCAGAAACTCCTCGAGGGTCAGAGATTTGCTTGGCGTTTGTACCATCGGACGATAACCCCTTATTTGATTCTTTTGTATTGTATGCGATTTTAGGTTTCGCGATCGCAATCCTCCTCTTTTTTGTACAATGAGGGCGATCGCAACCTTCATTCTCGAACCATCATGCTTGATGCCGGAAAGCGCAATATTCTCGGAGTAAACGTCAACGTTATCGACTACGAAGCCGCCGTCGATCGCATCGTCCAAGCCGCTAAAGCAAAACAAGGACTCTCCATCTCCGCGTTAGCCGTCCACGGAGTCATGACAGGAGCCTTAGACGACACCCACCGCTATCGCCTCAATCATCTCGATCTCGTTTGTCCCGACGGTCAACCCGTGCGCTGGGCGTTAAACTTTCTCTACAAGGCAAAACTGCGCGATCGCGTCTATGGTCCCAATTTAACCCTATTTACCTGCGAAAGGGCAGCGAAAGAAGGTTTACCCATTTTCCTCTATGGGAGTCGTCAGGAAGTCCTCGAAGCCTTTTCCGAGAACCTGCAATCGCGTTTCCCTGGTTTGCAAATTGCCGGAATGCAGCCCTCTCGCTTCCGACAAACTACCCCAGAAGAGAAACAAGAAACGATCGCACAAATCAAAGCAAGCGGTGCGGCGATTACTTTTGTGGGGTTGGGATGTCCGAGGCAAGAAGTCTGGGCTTATGAATATCGCGATAATCTCTCCATGCCTTTACTCGCCGTTGGTGCAGCCTTTGACTTTCACGCCGGACTGTTGCCCCAAGCCCCCAAAGCCCTGCAAAATATTGGCATGGAGTGGTTTTTCCGCCTTGTGCAAGAACCCAAACGCCTCTGGAAACGCTACGTTTTGCTCAATCCTCACTACGTTTGGTTGCTCTCCCTGCAAATCTTTAAACTGCGCAAATTTGACCCCGCGACGGCTGTTCCACCCACTCAAGATATGCGCTATGGTTGAGCGATCGCCGTTAATTTGATTCGGGAAAGCAAAATGAAAGCAAATTACTCCGAGGACGACAAACGAATCATGTAAAGTGTTGTTGTGTTGTCAACATCCGGCTTGTCATTCTATGTCTTCCGTTCCGTCCATTAGCTGCCAAATTCCCCAAGAATGGCTTGAAGCCATCGATCGCTATGCCGCAGAACGGGATCTGCATCGGTCTGATGTTCTCAAACTGGCGATCGCTTCTTTCCTCGAACTCGATTCTTCCCCGGCTCTTCCGAATACGGATAAGTTAGATTCTCTGACCGAAAAACTCATTTTAATGAGCAAGCAAGTGCAGAATTTGCACAAGCGATTGAAAGTAGTAGAAAACAATGATTCTACGGACGTTAAATCCCTTGCTCCCGCGAGCGTGGAAATGGTAGAAGCTGAATTTGTCAATCCCGAATGGGATACTCCTAAAACCCATCCCGTAGATATGGAGAACTTAGCGAAATCGGGACTTACTTTCGAAGAGTTATGCGATCTCAAACAACTCAATCCCGAGTCCATTTCTACCCGTGCTCAAAGAGCGACTTTACCCATAGAAGCAGCGATGGAATTAGCCACGGGTTGGATTTATCAACCGAGAACAAAAAGATTTTATCCTCCCATTGGGGTCAGCGATCGCTAATATGGCAATTTTTTAGAATTCGTATTGACCTGAAGATTCAGCCGCTTTCGGGACAGAAGGCGCAGGATCTCGGCTAATTTCTAACTGTTTGTGTTTGGATTCATCTGATTTTTTCTTCGGTTTTGGTTTTTGCCAATCATCTTGGCCTTTGCGTCTTTTTGCGGTGCGCTCTTCGCTGGTATCTTCGGAAACGACCTCGTATAAAATCGCGAGTTTATTCTTTTGGGAACCCTTTCTTAACACTCGTCCCAAACGCTGCACGTATTCCCGGATCGAACCCGTTCCCGATAAAATAATCGCAATCCGTGCATCGGGAACGTCTACCCCCTCATTGAGGACATGAGAGGCAACGATAATTTTATAGGTTCCTGCTTTAAACTGGGTCAGAATATTATGCCTTTCCTTGACAGGAGTTTGATGGGTTAACGCGGGAATGAGAAACTCTTGGGAAATGCGATAAACTGTGGCATTATCATTCGTGAAAATGAGCGTTCGTTCCGGGTAATGTTCCTCGATTAATTCGGCTAAAACTTTCAGTTTGCCATCGGTACAAAGGGAGATATCTTTCGCTTCTCGATGAGCTAACATTGCCCTTCTTCCTGCCTGCGATCGCGCTGAAGCCTGAACGAATAATTGCCACCCCTTCAAACTCCCCAAATTAATCTTAGATTGGCGCAAAAAGTCATTGCGAATTTTAATCGAGCGATCGTAAGTTTCCCGTTCTTGGGGAGATAATTGAACTTTAATTTGTACGACCCGATGTTCTGCGAGCGCCTGTCCCGATAGTTCTTCCGGAGTTTTGCGATAGACGATCGCGCCGATTAACGATTCTAACTCCCGATGAGAGCCATCCGATCGCTCCGGGGTTGCCGTCAAACCGAGGCGATAGGGTGCGATCGCATCTTCGGCAATCTTGCGGAAAAAGTCCGTCGGTAAGTGATGGCATTCATCGAAAATCAAGAGGCCGTAACGGTTGCCCAAATTTTCCGAATGAATCGCCGCACTATTGTAAGTTGCCACCAGCAGGGGCGTGCGATCGCCGGATCCGCCTCCCAAAAGTCCTAATTCTACACCGGGAAAGGCGATTTCCAGTTGGGCGTACCATTGGTGCATCAAATCCAACGTCGGGACGAGAATGAGGGTGCTGCGGGGAGTAGACTGCATTGCCAACTGAGCCAAATACGTCTTACCCGAAGCCGTGGGTAAAACCACCACCCCTTGCCGTCCCGCCATTTTCCATGCTTGCAATGCCTCTTCTTGATGGGGATAGGGAGTCATCTCCACCTTCGAGGTTAATTCGAGGGGAAGAAACTCTTTCGCTTCATCCGTAAAACTCGCTCCCTCCGCTTGCAGGGCTTCGACAAGGGGACGATAGTGAATGGCGGGAATGCGAAACTTTTCCACGCGATCGTCCCAAGTCGCATAGTCAATCCATGCTTTGCCCCGAGGGGGCGGATGCAGGAGTAAAGTGCCTCGATGGTAGGTGAGTTTGGATAAGCGCGGCATAGTGGAAAGTAAATTATTGCTCCGATGCAGATTCGGGAGAGGACGAGGATTCGCCGCGCGTCACGGCTTCGGGTAAAATGAGCATGGCATCCCCAAAGGAATAAAAGCGATATTTTTCTGCGATCGCCTCTTCATAAATTGCCAGCAATCTTTCTCGTCCGATAAGTGCCGAAATGAGCATCAGCAGACTCGATCGCGGTAGGTGAAAATTAGTAATCGCACCATCGACAATTTTCCACTCATAACCCGGATAGATGAATAGATCCACATGACCGGAAAACGGTTCTCGCAAGACCCTTTCTGCTGCCGATACGTTTTGTAAGTTGGCAACCCCTTCTAAGGCACGGATCGCTGTCGTTCCCACGGCGATCGTCCGTCCTCCTGCCAGGCGAGTTTGTTGGATTTTTTCGATGGTCTCCGCATTCACATTGACCCATTCTGAGTGCATTTGATGCTGGGTAATATCCTCCTTTTCCACAGGACGAAACGTTCCTACCCCCACGTGTAGGGTGAGATAGGAACGGGCAATACCGCGATCTGAGAGATGTTGGAATAACTCTTCTGTAAAATGCAATCCTGCGGTGGGGGCTGCAGCCGCACCCGGGGTTTTGGCATAAATCGTTTGATATTGGTCGGGCAGAGCCTCACTAGAAGTCACATAAGGCGGGAGGGGGACTTGGCCAATTTTCTCGACGATTTCCACAAAAGATTGCCCCTCGGGCACGTGAAACTCTAAAAGCCGCCCTCCCGTGGCCATATCGCGATCGATGGTCGTTGCCCAAATATGCGTTTCCCCTTCGGTTTCTCCTTCCGGTCGAAAACAAATCTCGCTACCGATTTTAAACCGCTTGCCGGGCTTGACTAATGCCAGCCAGCAATTTTTCCGTTCTTCTCGCAATAATAAAATTTCCACGGGTGCCCCCGTTGATTTGCGACCGAAAAGGCGGGCGGGCAGTACACGGGTATCGTTGAGAACGAGTAAATCTCCCGGTTTCAACCAATTAGGCAAATCTTTAAAAATCCCGTGGTGATGGCTACCCGGAGAGTCAACGATCGCCAAGCGAGACCGATCGCGCGGGGTAACGGGCGTTTGAGCGATAAGCTCTCGAGGGAGTTCGTACTGATAGCTAGATAGAAGTCGGTCCATTGCGATCGTCATATTGAGAACGGCAGAGTGACGGTCATTTTAATCATCAACAGGTTGATTGGATAAGGCGAATTCGATTCGCCATCCCTCAACCTCAATTATCAATGACCGACCGCTTAAGCAGGAGGCTTGGTCAATAGCAATTTTATTCTAGAGGGGACAAACTGCCGAGCCAAATTCTCCCCCTGCTCCCCCTGCCCCCCCATCTCCCTCTCCTAAAATTGGGTAACCTCCCCTATATCAAGTCGGGGGGGTCTACCCTTATGTTATGGCGCGATCGCGGGTGACACTAAACATATACCCCCTTTCTATGAACCTTTGCTGGAAATCAGCAATCGAACGCTATCAATGTATTACCTCTATTTTTTGGCTAATGCCAGCTTAACCTTGAGAGTCACCGAGCATCTTTTGAATTCTCCCCATTTACAGGTTGAGTTTATTACCGTCATTCACCAAATTGATGGCTGGATTCTGCGCGTGAAACTCGGCGATCCCATTACCCCCCAACAACACGGCGATTTTGCTGCTTATATGAACGAGTTAGGCATCCCCTACGAACCCGATATTCGCATTCAAATGGCGCTGTGGAGTTTGGAAACCGGGCAATCTCCTATCGATGTCATGCGTCGCTATCAAGTGGCAGTCGTATCCCACGGCGATCCCGATAAAGCCGATATCGAGGCTTTTCGCCGCCAATTCACTCGCGGTTTGGGCTACTGTCCGGAAACTCTCGCTTAGTTTATCAACTTTGAGTCTGTTCTAGATTTCGGAGAATATTTGTTGATTTTTCGTCCTCGTTAAAATGAAAGACTTTCATCGAAGAGATATAGGGGCATTCATCGGGAATGCCTCTATTATTATTTTCGATAAAGTATCGAGTTAATTAAAGCGATCGCAAATTATTATATTTATGGCTAAAAAAGCGAAGAAAATACCGCCGATTCAAGATCGAGACTTACTCGGACAGGCACTTACCCATCGTTCCTATGCTAACGAATTTCCAGAAGAAGGTAATGATAACGAGCGTTTAGAGTTTCTCGGAGATGCTGTTTTGGGGTTTATTATTAGTGAACTTCTCTATCAACGCTACCCAAAAATCAACGAGGCACAATTAACACGACTGCGATCGCTTTTAGTGGATGAAAAACAACTGGCTAATTTTGCCAGAAAGATTAAACTCGGCGATCTCCTGCGCTTGGGAAAAGGGGCAGAAAAAGATGGAGGACGCAACAAAGATTCTTTGCTCAGCGATACCTTTGAGGCGCTAATTGGGGCTTATTTCTTGGATTCTGGCATTGAAGCCGTTCGGGAATATATCGAGCCTTTATTTTTAGAAACGAGCGATCGTCTTGCGTCCCTCAAATCTACCACCCGAGGCAACACCTTAATTGATTCAAAAAATCGCTTTCAACAATGGGCTTTACAAGAGTTTGGCGAAAATCCCGAATATTTTCTCATCAATGAATCCGGACCCGATCACGCCAAACAATTTACATCAGGCGTGCGCGTTAAAGACAAGACCTTTGGCGTAGGAACCGACAAACGCAAACAAGAAGCCGAAAAACGCGCCGCAGAAGATGCCTTGCGACAGTTGGGTATTAGTTATTAGTTATTGGTTATCGGGTTCGGATCTCTTTCTCCCCCTCTTGGGAGGGGGTTGGGGGGTGGGTTCTCTTGAGAGTGGGTCTGGGTTGAGTTTGAATACCTCAACAGATTCTTGCTATACAATGAGACAAAATATTTAACAAATTTTTACGAAAAAACAATGACGATCGCAACGGCACAAACCACCCAAACCTTACAACCCCTAGATTGGCAATGGCGCGGGCATTATATCCGCTACACCGAAATGGGAGAAGGAAAACCCCTCGTGCTCGTTCATGGTTTCGGGGCATCTGTGGGGCATTGGCGCAAAAATATTCCCGTTTTGGCAGAAGCGGGCTATCGAACCATCGCGATCGACCTGCTCGGGTTTGGGGCATCGGCAAAACCCAATTTGGATTACACCATCGAACTTTGGCAGCAACAGCTACTCGATTTTTGGCAAGAGAAAATTCAAGCCCCCACTGTCTTTATCGGCAATTCTATTGGCGGCTTGCTGAGTTTAATGATGCTGGCAAATTACCCAGAATTGGCGCGAGGTGGTATTTTAATCAACTGTGCTGGAGGACTCAACCACCGCCCTGAAGAACTCAACCTACCCTTAAGAGTCATCATGGGACTGTTTGCCAAAGTGGTGAGTTCTCCCGTGACGGGTTCTTTTGTCTTTAACGGCATTCGTCAAAAACATCGCATTCGCCGAACCCTGACCCAAGTTTATCGCGATCGCGCAGCCATCACGGACGAACTGGTAGAACTGCTCTATCGCCCTGCCTGCGATCCCGGGGCGCGAGACGTCTTTGCGTCCGTCGTGACTGCCCCCCCAGGACCCAGACCCCAAGATTTGCTGCCCTGCGTTCAATGCCCATTGCTCGTCCTGTGGGGTGATGCGGATCCTTGGACTCCCATTACCGGGGCGAAAATCTATCAAGAGCGTGCAGAAGCGATCGATAACTCCATGTTTTCCCCCATCATCGGAGCCGGTCACTGTCCCCACGACGAAAACCCGACGCGCGTTAATGAATTAATTCTTAACTTTTTAACAGAGAAAAATCTCTAGGCGATCGCAGACGAAGGTTCGATCCTTCGGGTACACTTGAGGAAAATGCTTAGAATCGAGCAGGCGAGTGCATCTGAAGGAAGAGAACCAGTCACCGAGAGGGAGCAAAATGGGGTTAACCGAGCCAACCTCACGAGATCTACATTTCACTAGGGAATTATTAACAGGAATTATCAATACATCTCCAGACGGCATCGCCGTTGTGGAAGCCGCACGCAATCCAGACGGCGAAATTATCGATTTTTGCTGGTTGATGCTCAATCCAGCAGCCACTCGCTTGCTCAATTGTTCTCCCCAACAGGCGATCGGGACTTCGTTCACAAACAGCCCGCCAGAATTTCCGCTTCTCCATATCTTTACCGATCGCCTCTCCGACTGCAAGCAAGTTGTTGAAACTGGGCAATCCCTAGAAATCGAGTTCGAAGTGCCTTCTTCCCTGCTAGAATCGCCAGCAAATTCCTTCCCCGCACCATGGTTTTATGTTGCGCTTGCGAAGTTAGAAGAATATTGCGTTTTCACCTTTCGAGAGATTACCTTTGCAAAGGAAACAGAAAATCGACTGCGACAAACGGACGAACGCCTCGATACTCTTTTCACCTCCAGCGCGACGATTCTCTATAGTTGCAAACCCTTTTCAATGAACAATGAACAATTATCACTGAACAATCGGGGAATTTATTTGCAATTCGCTCCGTATCATACTTGGGTGAGTGAGAATGTGGCTTCTATCTTGGGGTACAATGCAGAAGAGTTTATCGGCGATCGCGATTTTTGGTTGCATCGCATTCATCCCCTCGACTGCGATCGCGTCTTGTACGAACGATCGCATCTCTTCGCCACCCGATATTGTGCTTGCGAATATCGTTTCCGCCATCAAGATGGCACTTATCGCTGGATTTACGATGAATTGCGCTTGTTAGATGACAACAACACCCTAACACCCCCCGAAGCCGTGGGCTATTGGCTCGATATTACCCAACGCAAGCGAGCCGAATTGCAACTCGCTGCCTCAGAAATTTCTTTAACTCGGCTGCTCGACAAAGAAAAGCAGTATACCCAACAACTCGATCGCCAGAATCAACGACTGCAAGCCGAAATCCGCGATCGCATTCGTGCCGAAGAACGCCTGCAAACCTCCCAGCAACGCCTCTCTTTTTTCTTCGAGCAAATGCCCCTCGCCGCCATTGAATGGACTAGCGATCTCCGAATCGTGGCTTGGAATCCGGGAGCAGAAGCTATTTTTGGGTATTCCGCCGAGGAAATTATCGGACAAAAGCCCGAGCGGTTCGTTCCCTATCGTGCCAAAGCGCGAGTCGAGAAAATTTTTGCCGATCTTTTGGCCAATCGCGGCGGCCGCTACAGTATCAATAGCAATGTGACCAAAGCAGGCAAGAATATCGTTTGCGAATGGTATAACACCCCCTTAATTGACGAGAATGGCACGGTTATTGGCATCGCCTCCATTGCGGCGGATATTACTGAACGCCAACAGCGAGAACTCCTCGAAAGCACTCAAAATACAGTTCTGAGAATGCTGGCTGTTGGTTGCAGCTTGATGGATGTTTTGACCGCATTCGTGACCCAGATCGATCGCCTGATGCCCAATTTAACCACGGCGATTATGTTTCTTTCTGAGGATAGTACCTATCTGCATTCTTGTATTTCCGTACAACTCTCCCAAGAATACCTGCAAGAAATCGATCCCTTTCCCATTGATGGAGATGAAAGCTGTTTTGGTACAACTGCCCGCTCGGGCAAGCGCGTCATCGTCGAAGATATCGATCGCGCGACCGAACCCCGCAACCTATTCCCTGCCGGATATCGTACTTGTTGGTGCGAACCCATGACCTCCGATACCGGGAAAATTTTAGGCGTTTTCGTATTCTACTTTTCCGAAAAGCGATCGCCGGATCCCCAAGAGATTACTATCATCGAATCCATCGGCCGTTTAGCGGCCTTAATTATCGCCCGCAAGCGCTCCGAAGTTGCCCTGCAAAAAAGCGAAGAGCGCTACGAACGGGCAACCCGAGTGGCAGGGGTAGGGGTGTGGGAATGCAACCTGCAAAATGGGGATATGTATATCGACCCCACCATTAAAGCCCTCTTGGGCTATCGCGATGAAGAATTTGTCAATGATCCCGAGGTGTGGATCGAACGCATGCACCCCGACGATCGCGAGAGTTCCAAAGCTGCCATGACGGCCTATTTTGCCGGGGAAAGCCCCGAATATATCGACGAGTATCGGATGCTGCACAAAGATGGCTCGATTCGCTGGATTCTCTGTCGGGGGAAGGCTTTGGGGGACGAGCAGGGAAATGCGTTGCAGATGGTGGGCACCCATACGGATATCAGCGATCGCAAGCGGACGGAAATGGCACTACAACAAGCCAAGGAGGAAGCGGAAAAAGCCAATCGCGCCAAGAGCGATTTTCTCGCATCCATGAGTCACGAGTTGCGAACGCCTTTAAATGCCGTCCTCGGTTTTACCCAAGTTTTGGCACAAGGAGATTCCCTCACCTCGGAACAGCAAGAATATCTCGACATTATCAATCGCAGTGGGGCGCATTTGCTCACTTTGATTAACGATATTCTCTCCATGTCGAAAATTGAAGCAGGACGGATTGGCTTAAATGAAGAACAATGCGATTTGCACTATCTCCTCAATTCCATTCGCGATATGCTAGCAGTCAAAGCACGAGCCAAGAACATCGCATTAATTGTGGAATATACGGAGAGCGTGCCGCAATACGTGCGCGTTGACGAAGGTAAATTGCGCCAAATTTTGATTAATCTTGTCGGGAATGGGATCAAATTTACCGATTCTGGCTTTGTCAAACTATCAGTGAGCGTTCAATCCCCCCTAGTCCTCGACCCACCTCCCAAACCCCTCCCAAGAGAAGGAGAGCAAGAGGGGGAAGTTAAGAGGGGAGAACCAAACAACAAACAACCAATCCATTTTGAAGTTCAAGATACGGGATGCGGCATCGCCAAGGCAGATTTAGAGTCTCTATTCGATCCATTTGAACAAGCAAAAACACAAAGTAGCAAAATTGAGGGAACGGGATTGGGATTGCCCATCAGTCGAGAATTTGTGCGCTTGATGGGCGGAGATATTACCGTGCAGAGCGATCGCGATCGCGGTTCGACCTTTGCATTCATCATTCCCCTATTGTCTCTCGATGAATCTCCCCTCCCTGCCCAAAATGCGACCGTCTCGCGGGAATCTTTAGCAGAGATTTTACAGAGCGTCCCACCTTATCGCATTCTCATTGTGGAAGATATTCCCGAAAGCTATCAATTACTGCTACAACTGCTGCAAAAAGTAGGATTTGTGACCCGCGTTGCCGAAAACGGAGCCGAAGCCGTGCATTTGTGGCAAACATGGCAACCTCATTTAATTTTGATGGATATTCGCATGCCTGTTATGGATGGGTGCGAAGCAACTCGACAAATTCGCGATCGCGAGAAGCAAAGAAATAGTTCTCAACCCTTAACCCCCATTGTTGCCATTACTGCCAGTGTCTTTGCCGAAGAACAAGCCGCCCTCTTTGCGGCTGGATGCGACGATATCATCAATAAACCCGTTGAAGAGAATATTCTCTGGGAAAAATTGATATCCCACTTGCAACTACCCGAGATCGAGCGTCCCCAAACCCTAACTTTATCCTCTCAGTCAAATGCGATCTCGCCTGGTTTGCAACCCGAGCAACTCTCAATTATGTCCCTCGATTGGCGCGAACAACTCGAGCGTGCCTGTTTAGAAATCGATTACGAGAAAATGAAAGACCTGATCGCGCAAATTCCCAATACGGAAGCGGATTTTGCGGAGTGTCTCGGACAGCTTATCGATGATTACCGCGTCGATTTGATTCTCGATTGGTTAAAGCCTGAAACAATGGCATAAGAAGTGTCACTTTCAAGAAAATTTGCCGATCGCAATTGGAAAATTTAGATTTTTTTGCATTATTTCTTTGCATTTATTCATATCCATAAGATTAAAGCTCAATTTTTTTGTTAAGAAAAATCACAAACAGAAAAGTTGTGCCAAGTCTTGTTTCTAATTCGTGAATTTAGGCGAATGTTCACAAGATTTTCACAATTTTTATTCATGATGAAGGCATCAAAATTTAAGAATTTAATCGTACATCGTCCCAAATTATTCGCGATACCGAGGAAAGGTTGAAAATGTCGGAACTTCTCAGAAATTTAATATTCTCTTCTCTTTTATCCACGAGGGCGGGAACATTCCCAATTGCTTTCAGTTTAAATTGGCAAAGCATTGCGAGTTTAACCCTCGCCATTGCTTACTACGCCCTGCCTTTAATTCTCGTTTACTTTATTGCCAAGCGCCGTTCTATCCCTTGTAATTTCCTAACGTTTCTATTAGTGGCATTTGCGATCGCAAGCGGCACATCTTATTTACTCGAAGGAACGCTTGTTTTCACCTCCCCTCGATTCTCAATGCTTTCCAGTCTCGTGCAAGGGATCGCGGCAACTTTAGGAATCATCGTTTTATGCCGAATTATTCCTCGTTTTCCCAAACTTCTTTCTCTTCCCAACAGCGATCGCCTCTCCTTGATCGATCGGGTTTTGCGAAACGAAGTCGAACGCCACAAACAGGCACAAAACGCCTTGAAAAAACTCAATGAAGGGCTAGAAAATCGCATTGAAGAACGCACCGCCCAATTGCAAAATACCCTGCAACAATTGCAAGCCGAAATTCGCGATCGCGAAGAAGCAGAAGTCGCCCTGCGGCGATCGCAAATCCAGCTTATCGAACAAAATCAGCAACTGGAAACAACCCTCAACGAACTCAAATCAACCCAGGCTCAACTCATTCAGAGCGAAAAAATGGCGGGTTTGGGGCAGATGGTAGCCGGAATTGCCCATGAAATCAATAATCCCGTCAACTTTATCCACGGCAATTTGGAATACTTGCAGCCCTCCCTCGAAAGTTTGCTGCATATTATCGAACTCTACCAAGAATATCCGCTAGAAATACCGCGTACCATCGAAGAAGCCATCGAAGAAGCCGATCTGGAGTTTTTGCAAGCCGATTTGCCGAAACTGTTTGATTCTATGACCCTCGGCACCGATCGCATCCGCGAGATCGTTAAATCCCTGCGGAACTTCTCCCGCTTGGACGAAGCCGACATGAAAACTGCCGATCTCCACGAAGGAATTGACTCCACCTTGATGATTTTGCACCATCGTCTCAAGGCCAACAAACAGCGCCCGGACATTCAAATTATCAAACAATACGAGCAACTCCCCGAACTAGAATGCCATCCCGGCCAACTCAATCAGGTGTTTATGAATTTGCTGTCCAATGCGATCGATGCCATTGACGAAAAATTAGCAATCGATCGAGAGTTTATCCCCAAAATTCACATTCAAACGCGACTGAAAACCGCGTCCCATAAAGATCGACAAGATTCAGTAGAAATACGCATTCGCGATAATGGCTGTGGCATGAACGAAGAGACCCTCACCCAACTCTTCAATCCTTTCTTCACGACCAAACCCGTCGGCAGAGGCACGGGGTTGGGGAGTTCGATTAGCTATCAAATTATTGTCGAAAAACATCGCGGCAGCCTCCAATGCCAGTCAGAACGTGATTTTGGGACAGAATTTGTTATGGAAATTCCCCTGTCCCCCGTCGAGGGTCGGGTTACAATAGAGGAACGTCAAACGAAAACGCATTCATCTCGAGATTCTCTTCGGGATTCTCCTTCATCAGTTGATGAATGTAACCCTTTTATTTCTCACTCGGCTTCCCATGCGATTTCTCCTTGTTGAAGATGACGAGATCCTCGCCCAAACTCTCAGGACGGCTTTGGTCGAACATAACTATGTTGTCGATGTTGCCAAAGACGGCGAAGAAGGTTGGGACTATGCGCGATCGTTTACTTACGATCTCATGCTCCTCGATGTGAGTCTGCCGAAACTGGATGGTATCTCACTATGTCGGCGCTTGCGTAGCGAAAGCTATAATAATCCTATTTTGTTACTCACCGCTAAAGATGCTAGTGAAGATAAAGTGGCGGGACTGGATGCAGGCGCAGATGATTATGTTGTCAAACCCTGTACCGTCCAAGAACTCTTTGCCCGCATTCGTGCTTTGTTGCGGCGGTTAAACAGTTCTGGCGCGCCGATTTTGGAATGGAAGCAACTATACCTAGATCCGAGCATTTGCGAAGCGACTTGGCACGAGCAAATCTTACCCTTATCCCCCAAAGAATACGGATTGTTAGAGTTGTTTTTGCGCAATCCCAAGCGAATTTTTAGCAAGAGTTCGATTATCGAGCATCTCTGGTCTTTCGAGGATCCCCCAGGAGAAGAAACCGTGCGAGCGCACATTAAAGGATTGCGCCGCAAACTCAAAGCCGCTAGAGCTCTCGATCCTATTGAAACCGTTTATGGGATGGGGTATCGACTCAAAGAAATAGAATCAGATAAAGAAGCGATCGCCAGTCACCAGTTACCAGTCACCAGCGATGCCCTGAGCTTGTCGAAGGGTCATCAGTTACCAGTTACCAGTCACCCATTACCGACTGGAAAAGAAGGGATGACAACAGAGGGGCAAAAGGTAAAGGAAGAAGCAACGTTAGATGCAGTCGCACAAGTTTGGGAGCGATTTAAAGGCTCGTTTTTGGCGCGAATTGAAGATATTGAAACAGCGATCGCTGCACTTTCGGGAAAAACCCTTGATGAAACCCTGCGGGAAACAGCCGAGAAACAAGCACACAAGCTGATTGGTTCCTTGGGAATGTACGGTTTATCCCAAGGCTCGGATTGGGCGCGAGAATTAGAATTGGCATTTATAGAAATTGGCAATACTCCCGATAAAACCGTAACCCGAGTCAAAATTCAACAATTACAAGCGCTGATTCACCAATTACGCCGAGAAATCGAAGACACTTCGCAATTAGACAACCAACAACCAATAACTACCTACCCCGACCTACCCTCTAACCCTCTCATGGGAGGAGGAAAGCTAGAGAGGAAATTCACCAATAACCAACACTTCGACAAAGCTCAGTGCAAGCAACCAATAACCAACAACCAACAACCAGAATTAGTATTGCTGGTGGATGACGATCCCCTCCTAACGCAAGAATTGCAACGAGAAGCCTCAAAATGGAATATTCGCATGGAGATTGCCGAAGATATCGCCCGAGGGCGAGAAGCGATCGCCAGAGAAAAACCCGATTTGGTATTACTGGACTTAGGGTTTTCCGAATCTCCTCGTGAAGGGCTAGTCTTGTTGAAAGAATTAAACGAAGATAATCCCGATGTACCCGTATTGGTCTTAACGGGACGAGAAGGATTTAACGAACGGGTTGCGGTGGCACGTTTGGGAGGAAAAGGCTTTTTAACCAAATCCTTGTCTTCAACCCGAGTGTTAGAAAAGGTCACAGAAGTTCTCCAACGTCAATCGTTTTCTCAAACAACGGTTTTAGCCGTTGATGACGATCCCTTACTCTTGGCGCGCTTGGAACAATTTCTAGCTGGGAGGCATTACGATATCCATCTTCTTGCCGATCCTCGTCTCTTTTGGGAAACCTTAAACGGGATCTCTCCGGATTTGCTGATCTTGGATGTAGAAATGCCCTACATCAATGGTATCGAACTCTGTCAGGTCATTCGCAACGATCCGAAATGGAAAGGGATTCCCATTTTATTTCTCTCAGCCAATCGCGATCGCGAAACCATTCATCGGATCTATCAAGTCGGCGGGGATGATTATATCTGCAAACCCGTGACCGAACCAGAATTGATCGCCCGTATTGTCAATCGTCTGGATCGCTTGCGCCTGCTCGATCGCCTAACGCGCAACGAAGAATAAATCGCGGATCGGGACGGCACCCCATCGGCTGGTTTACAATTGGGGGATAAATCGAGTGTGAGTTTATGGGCAAAATCGTTACCATTCATTCTTATCGCGGCGGTACGGGAAAATCAAATATCTCGGCGAATATTGCAGCAAATTTAGCTTGTCAGGGAAAACGCGTGGGTTTGATCGATACGGATCTCTATAGCCCGGGCGCTCATATTCTTTTCGATATGTCTCCAGAGACGCTTTGTCCGACCTTGAATGACTATCTGAAAGAAGAATGTCCCTTGATCGATACCATTAAAACCGGTTCGATTGAAAATCTTTATTTCATCCCGGCTTCCCCACGAGAGATTGATGTAATTACGATCGCCAAAGAAGGATTTGCCATCGACAAATTAGTCGATGGATGCTATCAATTTCTCGATGATTTGAATTTGGATTATTTATTCATCGATACCCATCCCGGACTGCATGAAGAAACGTTGCTTCTCGTTGCTATTAGCGATTTATTAGCGATCGTGTTGCGCCCGGACGAACAAGATTTTCAAGGCACTGCCGTCATGCTCGATATTACTCGCGATCGCCTCGGAGTAGATTGCGCGCTCCTCCTCAATCTCATTCCCAGTTACCTCGAAATTAATACCCTCATCCAAGATTGCGAAAAAACCTACGCGACATCTATTTTGGGGGCGTTACCCCATATGGAAGAATTTTTCGGCAGTAAAGGTATTTTCTCCCTACAACATCCCGATCTCGCAATTTCACAAACATTTCAAGACATTGCCAAGCAGATTGCCGTGACAGTTAATAATGAGTAATAAACAACATTTGTTCTGGTCAATTGATAACTGATAACTGAGATCCGGAAGCGAAGGTTACGGGGGTCGCTCTCTCTCCCTACTTTCTCTTGGTCGCCGAATACAATAGCGAAAAGGGCGATCGCTCCGTCACTTGGCAACACGCAACCGTCGAAGTAACGGAATTCCCCGATTGCGCTTTCGATTTCGTCTCGGCCTGTTTGGCGATCGTCGCTAAAAAGCCGGATTAGAGAGGCGATTTGCGCGATCGGAACGGGTTGCGATACAGTTGAGCTTTGTAAGGTTTTCGCGCGATCGCCGAGGAAAAATGAACTGCGATCGCGCTTCTGGTGTAAGGAGTTCAATTCAACTATCTAATTCTACTGTTTTCATTTTAAAAATCTTCTGCTGCAAGACACTCATTAGATAGTTGCTGAATATAAGTTTGAACTAAATTTCTCAAGTTGTCATCCTCTTGGATTTGGTGATTCTGAAGTATTTAGATTTATTATATCAAATCCGGTTAATCAATAGAAATTAAAAGCCAACGGCTTCACACCACCAATCAAATGCAGTAACCCCCCGCACCTGTTCGGGTCTTTCTATCAACACCCGACATCGATGAGCCATGACTTCCTCCAACGCAGCCAA
>JBCCVR010000118.1:0-23667 GCA_039194995.1 Cyanobacteria bacterium P01_E01_bin.42
AGATAAAAGCGGCAATAACCAGATCGGGTTTATAAGTCTCGATAGTTTCTTTTAAGGTAATATAAATTTGATCCAATCCGTAACCTGCAACGCCTAGATTTATGATATTTAATCTCCTATCTTTTTCCTGTAACAAATTTGTCCAGAGAAAGGAATCATCGGTATCGATTCCAAAACTATAAGAATCACCAACCACTAAAACCGTATATTGTTGAGGATTAGGTTCGTAATCTTTTAAAGCGCGATGACCTTGTTGATTTGTCGTGTAGGTTACGTCCCCAATCGTAACATTAAGATTCGCTCTCGGAGTCCAGCCCCGGGTGGGATGGGGATCGTTTAATCTGGCATCGCGCATGAGTCCTCGATTGCTCTCATAACGCTTGATATACTGAGATTTCCACCAATAAGAACCGCAGGCACTGTCGCCAAAGCGATCGCGATCGGATACCCGATACAAATTATTGAAACCCGGTAAATTTTGCAAGGGTTTTAAACTTGAAAACTGGAAAGCAACCTCCAGAAATGAAAAGGTAATTAAACCGATTAAAGTATAACTTTTAAGCGTGTCGAGAAACTGTTTTAATTTCATGCTCGAATGCTAAAACAGGGTATAAATAAAAGGCGCGATCGCAGAGCCTTGAGTAAAGACGATTAACGCCCCCAAGAGAACCAAGGCGATAATTAAAGGGGCAAGCCAATATTTTTTTCGTTCGTTGAGAAAACCCCACAGGTCTTTAATTAAATCTAGCATTAGTAGGGCTTCTCCATACTCTCTCGACTGCGTTGTTGACTGCTGAGGCGATATGTTTGGGCTTGGCGATCGCATTGCCTTGCCATGGGGTCTCGCTGTAGCAAACGCATTATAAACGCCATTGGGGTCACGATCGCAAAAAAGATAAGCCCCAGAATAATCCGCGAGTTAACCCAAGCGAGAATTTCGGCGATTTTCATCCAGACTCGATAGATGGGTTGGAGGGAGAGGGGAAATGCGATCGCCAGCACCCACGATATCCCCCCCAATATCCAAGGCAAACGCGGGAAACCATGACCCCACACCCAAGGTACGATCAAGCCAAAAAGGAGAGGAATAAATGTTCCCAAAAGCATTCCAAATTGACGCAGTTGTTTTTTCATTGGTTGTTGGTTCTTGGTTATTAGTTATTATTGGTGGATCTCCCGCTCTTGCTAGGGGGTTGGGAGGTGGGTTGGGTTTAGGAAATTGGTTAAATTTATCGGCTAACTAATACAATCCCTCGGGTTTTTCCCGATGTCGAATCGATGGTATTGGTAGATTGCCATAATTCCCGCGCGCTGACCCAAATGGGAGGGTATTTGTATCGGGCAACATCGAGGATGAGAAAGCGATCGCTTTCGTAATGATAAGCTGCGATCGGGGAGATATGTCCGCCTCGTTCTTGACCGAGTTCTCTGCGGAGATAGTTCACTAAAACAAAATTATTCGGTTGTCCCAAATTGGTAATAATGCGCTGGCGAAATTCTTCGAGGCTTATCTCGGCACCGTGATAGGTTTTAGTATAAACCTCGTAACTTTGTAAAAACCCTGTTAATTCTTCCAAAGTCATTCCCTGTCGCATTACCGTTTCTTTGGGAAGCACGGCTTGAGTTTTCGGGTTATCAAAAAAGTTCTCTTGAGTAAAGACTCGATAAGATCGATATTCTGGTGCTTCGGGTGCTTCAATTCCCAACGCATTGAGAACCATCACCATACTCGCAACACCGCAATAAGCAAGATTATCTTGACTGACAAATTGTAAGCTGAGGGGGAGATAATCGCGTCTTGCTTGACTCTCGAAGAGTAAAGTTTCTCCTTCTCGAGAGTCTAAATTGATGAGATTTTCGCTGAGGGGCAATGTTTGCGCGATCGCTTCTCCTCCAAATAGGCAGAATGCAGAGAGGGAGAGTTTTCCAAGATTGGCGGCGAGTTGAGTGAAAGAAGTTTGAGTAAACATTATCTTGAGTGGTAGGATGCAATACTCGATATGACAAATTTTAGCGATTTTGACTGGATTTTACCAAGATTGATAGCAATCGAACCATTAATCTTAAGGAAAGGGAGTTTGCTGGCGATAGTAAACGCGGTATAGTAACCTTTCATAGCATATCAGTAACATAGAAACTATCGCGGATGCTAAAATAACATCACTAAATGTAAATAGGAGACATCATATGGATGTGACGAAGGCACTTGAAATTGCCCTTCAGAAATTGGAAAATATAGATCCAAAGTTCTTGAAGTCCACTTTAATTACATATCAAGAAAATTCCTGTCGCTCAACAGATAAGAAAATTCCCGTCGAACCCAAACCAAGTCTAAAAAATTTAGAGAAATCTCTAAACAAAAGAGGAGAGAGTTTAGATGATTTTCTGCAAAGAGTTGATTCTAAAGTCACTAGCAACCTTCTTAAATGGTCTTTGACTTTTGAAACTCAAGGTAATTTAAACCTGCTCATGAGGGTTGAGGTTTATACGGAAACTGGTGAAGCTATCGTTTTAGATACTCTCTAAAGATATCAATTGTAGAATTAGATCGCGATTAATCTAATTCAAACTCATCTTGCCAAGATTCATCTTTTTGCCATTGGGGTTGGTCGGTTTTTGCCAGCAGATAGTTTTCTAATACCAGATAGTCCATCTCCGTCCGCATAAAGCAGCGATAGGCATCTTCAGGAGTACAAACAATGGGTTCCCCGCGAACGTTAAAGGAGGTATTAACCAAGACCCCACACCCGGTTTTTGCTTCAAAATGACTCAGGAGATCGTAATAGCGGGGGTTGGTTTTTGCGCTGACTGTTTGCACGCGGGCTGAATAATTAACGTGAGTAATTGCAGGCAGAGTGGAACGGGGAATTTTGAGTTTTTCAATGCCGAATAATTTTTGTTGTTCCTCCGTCATGGGGATGTGTAATTCTTCTCGTATTGGTGCGACTAATAGCATATAAGGACTCTGACGATCTAAAGCAAAATAATCGGAAACCCGTTCTTCTAAAACTGATGGAGCAAAAGGACGAAAAGACTCGCGATATTTAATTTTTAAGTTCATGACGGACTGCATTTTCGTATTGCGAGGATCGCCGATAATAGAACGATTTCCGAGGGCGCGAGGTCCGAATTCCATACGACCTTGAAACCAGCCCACCACATTTCCTTTATCTAAAATTTCAGCCAGTTCTGGCATTAATTTTGCATCTTCAAGATGGGTATATTTTGCCCCAATATCATCGAGATATGGTTGGATTTCTGCATTACTGAAACGCGGTCCCAAATATGTCCCTTGCATTGCATCCCTGGGGGAAACTTGACGATCGCGATCGCAATACTGATACCAAGTTGCCAACGCTCCCCCAATTGCCCCTCCCGCGTCCCCTGCGGCGGGTTGAATCCAAATATCCCGAAACGATCCCTCGCGCAGTAAACGCCCGTTCGCGACGCAATTCAGGGCAACTCCCCCCGCTAAACAGAGATAGTCTGCTTGTAGTTCTTTATGTGCCGTTTTTGCCAAGCGCAGGACAATTTCTTCGGTTACTTTTTGGACTGAGGCGGCCAGATCCATATCTCGTTGACTAATTTGGCTCTCTCTTTTACGAGGAGGCGCGCCAAAAAGGCGATCGAATTTCCCGTTGGTCATGGTTAATCCGGTGGCATAGTTGAAATAGTCCATATTGAGCCGAAATGTACCGTCATCCTTGAGATCGAGGAGATAATCGAGAATGCGATCGCTGTACTTGGGTTCGCCGTAGGGAGCTAATCCCATCAGCTTGTATTCCCCGGAATTGACTTTAAATCCTGTATAATAAGTGAAAGCGGAATACAGCATTCCAAGGGAGTGAGGAAAATGAATCTCCCATTGAGGAACGAGTTGGTTATTGTCTCCCCACCAAAGAGAAGTGGTTGCCCATTCTCCCACGGCATCGAGACAGAGAACCGCTGCTTGAGGGAACGGACTAGGGAAGAAGGCAGAGGCGGCGTGGGACTGGTGGTGTTCGCTGAAGAGGAGGGGAGGCAGTTCTTTTACTTTACAATCTCCGAGGCGGGCGAGTTCTTTTTTTAAGACGGTTTTCAAATACAGTTTTTCTTGCAACCATGCCGACATTGCAGCAATAAAAGAGCGAAATCCTCTGGGGGCATAAGCTAGATAAGTTTCGAGGAGGCGCTCAAACGTGATAAAAGGTTTCTCGTAAAAGACAATATAATCGAGTTTTTTCAGGGGAATCTCGGCTGTTTGCAAACAATAGGCGATCGCACCTCCGGGGAATCTTGCATCGTGCTTTTTGCGGGAAAATCGCTCTTCTTGGACGGCGGCGAGGATATTCCCGTCCCGAACGAGGGCGGCGGCGCTATCGTGGTAATAAGCAGAGATTCCGAGAATGTGCATTTAGTTATTGGTTATTGGTTATTAGTTATTGGTTGACTCCTTATCCTAGCAGTTACGTTGGGATTGCGATCGCATCTCTATCTCTACCGCACAACAAATTTCTTTTCTCTCACCAATCTTCTATCAATAAAAAATTGGAATGTCCATAATCCTAATTGTTCGTCTCCAGACCATTCATAGGGACACCAAACCTCTAGCTTTCCCGAATTTACATATAAGTTCGATTGACCTAAACCGACCAAAACTCCCATCCCATCGAAAATCTGACAAGTTCCCTCAATTGAATCATTTTTCGGCTGGCCCGAAAACTCTTTTAAACTCTGAATGTCAATATCAAAGATAATGCGATCGCCATATTCTTGAAAATCTACGATCTCGCGATCGATCTCTTCAACTTGTTCCCTCGCAAGCACGACATTTTCTCCCGCTACAATAGAAATTCCCTTATCCATTACAGTATTACCATTGATGAAATTAGGAGAGTGCGTCTGAAAGCTAGAGAAGACAGAGTACGCCAAGATTGCGGTCAATCCCCCGAAGAAAGTAATTTTTTTCCTCGGTATGCGATCGGGCAGTTCTAAGGGCAAAAACTCTAAATGCTCTAATGCTTCTTCCGCAGAGAGATAACGGTTTTTCGCTTGGGGAGAAACCATTTTTTCCAACCAGTCCAAAAAGGATGAATGGATTTTGGTAACGGCTTTATGGGTTCTAAATTGAATCCGACCCATTTCATCCATTAAACTGCCAATTTCTAGGGAAGGCGTTCCCGTTAGCAAGCAAATTAAAGTTGCCCCCAAACTATACAAATCCGATGCAGGCAATAGTTGGCGATTAAACATTTGTTCGGGAGGCATAAAGCCCAATGTCCCTTTAACTACGCTACTTGCGGCAACTTCTCCCCCTCCGATACGAGCAAAACCAAAGTCTACCAAACAAACATTTATTTGGTCGTCAACAAGAATATTTTCGGGTTTTAAATCGCGATGAATGACTGGAGGAATGCGAGTGTGCAAATATTTGAGAATCTCTAGGACTGAAATAGCAATACTTTTGACTTCTTGGGGAGTCCATTTGCGAGGTTTTCTGAAAGAGACCTTCGCATTTTCCGAACGTATAATCTCTTGAGATTCTTTATAGGTAAATTGAGGAGAAATTGCCAAAGAGTCAGCATTTTTATATTCTTGGATCGTGCAAAAACCGCTTGCCGTCGGAAAAGAATCCAAATAGCGAGGAATGCAGGGATGATCGAGATTTTTTAAGACTTTGATTTCTTGTTCGTGAGCCTGATATTCAGACCATTGGGTTGTACTGCGGGCAAACTGAAACTGTTTCACCACAACAGAACGGTTGGTATTGAGTTCCGTTGCTAAGTAGGTCACGCGACCCCCCGCCCGATTATGCCCTAATTCGCGAACGATTTGGTAGCCATAGTTGGTAAAATCTGGATAACTCATCGCAAGATCGTAACTCTATCTTCCAACCCTACAACAGAGAATATCTAAATTTCATCAAAATCGAAACTAATTTTTGAGCAAGATGAGGGAAATTGAGCGATCGCGGCTGTAGCCGATACGATATACCGAATTTGGGGAGCAAGAGCAGATGGGCGATCGCGGTGACAACAAACAACAACCCAATTCCCAACAGAGAACCAAGGGAAGAATAACAGCCTTGTTATACGCGATCTCGATACTGTATGCAGGTCACTATATCACGATGTTGCCTCTATCGCAGGCACGAAAGCACATACACAACGAAGGACTTATGAATATTGGTGGAATTTCTCGCGCCCAACAAGCCTATTTTTTAGAGCCACAAACTTTTGCGCGCAGGATATTAGATTTGGGAATCGGGATAAGATCGGAGAGTGACAATTATGCTTATCGGATTCTGTCTCCCGCTCATCCCACCCCCAAAAGGTCATTCAGTCCTAAAACGCAAAACTTTCCCGCGATCGCCCACATTGCTTATCCCAAACACGACAATTTGCAAGTTTATATAAGCATCGTGCAGATCGAGATATATCCCGGCACAAACGAATTAACAAGTCGAGCAGTTCTATGCCGCTCTGCCTCGTCTTTAGATGTTTTAAAATCTAAAAGAGATCTGTATTTTGGCTTTCGTTCTCTTACCAATTTCCATCAGACCAAAACTCGTTGGGCTTGTCCAATCCATTTTGAAGAACTTGGGAAATAATAGAAAAAATGCACACACAATCTTTTCTAGGAGATCGGGAGATGAGCGATCGCAGTAATAAGAAGCAACAACCCAATTCTCAACAGAGAGCCAAGGGAAGAATAACAGCCCTGTTGTACGCAATCTCGATACTGTATGCGGGGTACTATATCCCGATGTTGCCTCTATCGCCGGTACGAAAGCACACATACAACGAAGGACTTATTAATATTGCTGTAATTTCTCGCGGCCAACAAGCCTATTTTTTAGAGCAACAAACTTTTGCACGCAGGATATTAGATTTGGGACTCGGAATACAATGGGAGACTAACAATTATGCTTATCGGATTCTCTATCCCGCTCATCCTGCGCCTAAAAGGTCATTCAGTCCCAAACCGAAAAATTTTCCCGCGATCGCCAGCATTGCTTATCCTAAAAACGACAAGTTGAAAGTCTATGTCGGCATCGTGAAGAAAATGAGAGATCCAAATACAAACGAATTAACAACTCAAGGGAATTGGTGTCGCTCTGCCTCGCCTTTAGATGTTTTAAGATTCGAAGAAAAGCTGTATTTTGGCTTTCGTTCTTTTGCCAACTTCCGTCAGACTGGAACTCATTTGACTTGTCCAATCCATTTTGAAGAAGTTGGGAGATAATAAGGGGAGTTGGTAAGTCTTTCTAGGAGATCGGGAGATGAACGATCGCAGCCGGAACAGGCAACGAATGAATTCTCAGCGAAGGTTCGACGCAGGCATAATAGCCCTTCTCTATTGGCTCTCGATTTATGCCGGGCATTCTCTCATAATTTGGCAGATGAATCGTTGGACAGACATAAATAGAGATGCGTCAGGTTATGAAAGCTCTACAGATGTTTCAGGTTATGCAGCCTCTGATAACATTTATGAAGATTTTGACATTGTTGTAATTTCTCGCGCTCAACAAGCCTATTTTCTCGAGAAAAAAACTTTTGCACGAAGGATAATAGATTTGAGAATAGCTAGACGCTGGAATAGAGACTATTATCACTATCGGATGCTCTATTCCGCTCATCCCCAGCCATCAATTTATCCAATAAATTTACCTGCGATCGTCAGTATTGCCTATCCCAAATACGACAGTTGGAAAGTCCAGATCGGCATCGTACAGGCCACGATCGATTCCAACACAAAGGAATTAACCACTCAAGCCTATTTTTGTCGCTCTGTATCCTCTTTTGGTGTTTTAAAATCTGAAGGAGACCTAAATTTTGGCTTTCCTGATTTTGCAGATTTCCGCCAAACAGAACCTCATTTTGCTTGTCCGGTTAATTTTGAAAATTTTGGGAGATAATAAGAGCAATTGGCAATTCTTTCTAGGATTTAAGGAGATGAGCGATCGCGATTATAACACACAACAAACGAATGCTCAGCAAAAGCCGAAGCGAATGGATGGTGCTACCATTGGATGGCTTTATATTTATGTTACTTATATGTATTCTTTTCTATTCTTGCTCGTATTTGGAGTGGGATCTTTTTTTAAGGATAGATCAAGAGAACTTGTTAAGACGAGAAATATAAGTCGCGGCCAGCAAGCCTATTTCCTCGAAGCTAAAACTTTTGCGCGACGCTTGGAAAGTTTGGGGGTTGGCCAAATCGCTGAAACTGAAGACTATTCCCATAGAATTATATTTCCCAGCCAACCCATTCAAACTCAACCATCCTTAGCCTCTGAATTTAAAAATTTACCCGCGATCGCCAGTATCGCTTATCCTAAAGATGATGATTTGAGAGTCTATATCGGCATCGTGCAGACGACAAGAGCCACCTATAACAGCAAATTAACAACACAAGCACGTTTTTGTCACTCTGCATCTTCTTTAGGGGCATTAAAATCTCAAGGAGCGATTGATTTTGGCTTTCCCTATTTTGCCGATTTGCACTCAACAGAACCCGATCGTCCCTGTCCGACCAATTTTCAAACTTCTGAGAGATAATGAGAAGAGTCTGTAATTTTCGTTTGGACGTGTAAAGATGAAAAATTTTATGTCGAAACAGAAAAACTCTTTGAGGCGCAACTTTCGGAAACTATTTGGAAAAGTTGATGAAAAAATCGTAAATTTTTTGTATTTATTTTATATTTCTCTAGCAGTTATCTATCTCCCTGCACTGGCGATCGTTCTCCCTCAGATTGTATCTAGAGTTGGAGTAGAAGAAAGAAAAGCTGAGGCGGAGAGTATCGAAACGCTTTTAAAAATCGCTTCTGCACAACAAGCCTATTTTCGGAGAAATAAAACCTTTGCACGACAGATAGATGATTTACAATTCGGTCTGGAATCCGAAACCCAAAACTATTCTTATAGAATTATGGTATTCAGTAAACTCACGCAAACGGAATCCACATTGGTATCTGAAATGGAGGATTTAACCGCGATCGCAACTATTGCTTATCCCAAACGTGCAAATTTAAAAATTCATTTTGGAGTCGTACAAAAAATCACAGATTCTTTCACGGCTGAATTAGAGGTGCGATCGATTATCTGTCACCCTCATGCTACTTTGAGTGCGTTAAAATTCAAAAACGATATTGTTGTAGATTCGCCTGTTTTTGTTGCTTCCAACCCCAAAAATAGGGTTCTGTCTTGTCCGAAAAATTGGCTTCCAGCTTATAATTTTGGGATGAATGCTGTAAATTTGGAAATTTTTGGCGGATAATAGAGAGAGTTGGTGATTTTTTCTGGAACCTGAGAAAATGAGCGATCGCGGCGATCGAAAATATAACAATATCTGGCATTGCTTGTGGAAGCCCTCTTTTAAATTGGATGAATATTCAGTGATGTTTCTGTATGGATGTACGTTGCTCGGGCTTACTATTCTATATTGCTTAATCTTGAATCCATCCTTAACACCAGAGCCATACACAGAGATGGAAGCAGAAGACACGCTCAACAAAATTCTTCATTTTCAACCCAAAAATTGGCGCGATCGCCAGACTTTGAAGCGACAACTCAACAGTTTAGAAATAGATTCCGAAACTGAAGACTATTTCTATAGAATTTTGTTTCACAGTCAACCCGTTCAAACCGAATTATCTTCCGCATCTGAATCTCGAAATTTCCCCGCGATCGCGGCTATTGCCCATCCTCAATACGACAATTTAAAAATTTATATCGGTCTAATACGGACGATACAAAAATCTACTATAGCCGAACTGAGAACGCGATCGCAAATCTGCCGCTCTCAATCCGCTTTGAGTCGCTTAAAATTACAAAGAAGTATTGATTTTAGTTTTCCCAATTTTGTTGATGCTCATCAGATAGATACCGCTTTGTCTTGTCCGGTCAATTTTGAAGATCTTGGGGGATGGTCGGAGTAAAGCAAAATTATGAGGACTATGACCGGAACGAATGCGACAAGAATCTTCATGAAAAGTAACATCTAAAACCCAATGAACCTGATTTTAAATTTCCCAATGCTGACGAATAATTTTGCCTAAAATGACAGCATCTGCAGGTAGAGAGGAAAGAGTAAGGGGAAAACTGACAATATCTAATAGCTCCAATTAGCTTGCATTTTTTGTAAATTGCCATGAACCATTTTTAGCTCCTCAAGCTCATTTTGATGATGCTGTACTTGTTTGATATAGTCTTTGAGTTGTGCTTCGTGGTGCTTGAGTTGTGCTTCGTGATGTTTGATTTGTACTTCGAGGCTTGCACGGAGGATTTGAAATTCAGCAGTCATCTTGTTTTAACTCTTTTTTCTCGACATTCCTATCATCTCTGTTTTGCTCGAATGTCACAGCGATCGCACTTCCTCGAATTGGGTGAATTTCCTCGCAAGTCCCTCGTGAATTCGTGCAGGTATGGAGATGACGGAGATGAGGGAATTGGGGCGATCTGAGAGCATGGGAAGATGAGATCGCGATCGCTACCATTAAGCATTTTTAAAACATAAAAGAAGCATTTCACTTCTTTTTGAGTTATCAAAAGGCTAACTTTATAGAGAAAAATCTCCGATGCAAGCAAACCGATCGATGCGGTTTCGAAATTGTAAGTTCTTGATAAATCCATCGATTCGGACGCGATCGCTACGATTGGTGAGGAAAACCCACTGCACTCAAAGCTGAGTCCAAGATAATTTTTGCCTTCCATCACTTTCTCCTTCAAATAACTTTGCCGCGTGTTTGTTACAAAATATATTTATTACGTGGGGAAATTGCCAGACCGAGTACCCTAGAAATTGGAGTGCTTGGTTGTCTGTTATTTTGTTGTCTTTATATGTTGATGCTCCTTTTTCAGGTGGGCAAAGAACGCTATGCCCTCGAAACCGCCTCGGTCGTGGCAGTCATTCCCCGCGTTGACCTGCTTGAATATCACGGCACGTCATCCATTGTCGCCGGACGATTTAACTACCAAGGTCAGATCGTTCCCGTCCTCGATTTGAGTCGGATTTTAGGAGAAACGCCCTGTCCCACAGCATTGAGCGCGCGCATTATTGTGGTCGATCTCGCGCCGAAAGGGGCTGCCAAGCAACTGCTGGGATTGCTGGCCGAGCAAGTCACAGAGACATTATCCGGCGATCGCGTCGCTCGCGTGGAAAATGGCATGCAACTCTCTCAACGCTCCTATCTCGGAGAGATTATGCTGCAAGAACAGACCGCAATTCAATGCTTGCACCCGGATCGATTGCTCTCGGAACAGTCCTACGATCGACTCGTAACGCCATTAGAACTCTTTGCACCGGAAACGGGAGAAGCGATTGAATAGGGACGACCGCAGCGCTTGCTATGCCATTGAAACCTTGCTAAGCCAAAAGATTGGCCTCAATGCCGATTCTTTGGGCGAAAAGGTTTTAACCCAAATTATCTTGCGGGAGATGAAGGTCTTGGGGTTTGCTAATATTGACACCTATTGGCAATATCTCTCTAGCTCCGCAGCCGCCCTCGAGCGGTTGGTGGAAGCCTCCGTCGTACCGGAAACCAGCTTTTTTCGCAATCCTGACTCTTTTGACTATTTGCGCCGCTATATTTTGGCGCAGCACGATCGCCGTTCTTGGAGAATTTTGAGCGTACCCTGTTCCACGGGGGAGGAACCCTACTCGATTGCCATGACACTATTGCAAGTGGGTTTACCGCCTCAGTCTTTTCAGATTGATGGTGTCGATATCAGTACTATTGCCCTTGCCAAAGCAGATCGGGGAATCTACGATTGCTCTTCCTTTCGAAAAAGTGCCGCGCGTTGGGCCAACAATGTCCGCCAATATTTTCAGGGTGACGGACGGTATTATTGCATGGGTAAAGAAGCGCGATCGCAAATCCGATTTTATCGAGGGAATTTAGCAGATGTTAGGGGTTTGCGGACTTGTCTCCCCTACGATATTATTTTTTGTCGCAATCTCCTGATTTATTTAAACGACTCGGCTCGCGATCGCGCCTTGAATAACCTCTATCGCTTGCTCCTTCCCGATGGGTTGCTCTTGGTCGGTCACGCGGAAACAAGGCAGATCGACACCCAACGGTTCAGTCCCGTGCGCGTCCCGCATACCTTTGCCTACCGCAGGCGATCGCACCCCATCCCCCGTGCTTGTTCTCCACCTCTTTCCTCCCTTCCCGCTCCCCTGCCGAGCGTGGAAATCCCCGCATCGCAACCCGCCCCAACTCTGGCCGAAATTCGCGCCCTCGCCGATCGCGGCAGTCTTCTAGACGCATGGGAACAATGCGATCGCTATCTGCAAGAACATCCGACCGATGGAGGGGCTTATTTGCTCCTTGGGGTCATCTACCAAGCGCGAGGAGAAGATAATCTCGCCGAACTTGCCTTCCAAAAAGCTCTTTTTCTCGATCCCCATTGCGAGGAAACCCTCGTTCACTTGCTTTTACTGTCCCAGCAAAAGGGAAATCTCTCGGCGGTTCGGCGCTTGCAACAGAGGCTCGCTCGCCTTGAAATGGGGTAAATCCCCTCAGAATTCTAGCTCTCGAAACCATGATGAAAACAGCAACCACTCAACAAAGTCTCAGAATCAATCAATTTGTCCTCGGTGGCTTTGGCATTATTGTCATCCTCACGGGCGCAAGTGCCATCGTCTCTTCTATTGCCACGAATGCTTTACGCGATGCTGGCCTTTGGGTAGCCCGGACCCACGAAGTCAAAACCGATATCAAAAACCTAGAAGAGAGCCTCTTGAATGCAGAAACAGGACAGCGCGGCTTTGTGATTACCAATCGAGACCGCTATTTGCAGCCTTACGAGAGGGCTCTGGGAGAAATCGACGATCTGTTTGCCAATCTTAAAACCCTAGTCTCCGATAATCTCGAACAGGTCGATCGCATTACTGACGTTGAAGAACTCGCCGATGCAAAACTGGCAGAACTGGCAGAAACCATCGTCCTCAAGCGTCAAGGTCGAGAAGAAGAACTCATGGCTCTCATTTTGAGCGATAAGGGCAACGATCTCATGGCTGATATTCGCACCGTACTGGCGGAAATGGAGGCGTTTGAAGAGCGCTTGCTCGCAGAACGCAATCAAAAAACCCGGCAAACGGAAAGACTGGCCGCGCGGGTGACTTGGGGCAGTTTTGTCAGCATTGCTCTCATCGCGATCGCCATTTCCCTGATTATTAGCCGACTCTTGATCCGCAACTTAAATGAATCTTTGCAACGAGCCACTCATGTTGCCAAGCGGGTCGCCGAGGGGGATTTAACGGTGGTTGTCGAAGGGGAAAGCAACGATGAAATTGGCAAATTCATGACTGTCCTCAAACAGACGATCGAGCGTTTGACGCAATCCATCGGCGGGGTAATGCGATCGGGCATTGAAGTGGCTGGGTCTACCACCCAGATCGCGGCTTCGGGGAAGCAATTGGAAGTGACGATGCGAGAACAGGTTGCCACCACCCAAGAAACCACCGTGGCGGCCAAAGAGATTGCCATGACGGCGCAAAGTTTGGCCGCCACGATGGATGAAGTCGCCAATTTAGCCAAATCCACCACCAATGCAGCTTCCGAGAGTCAAATGGGATTGACCCGCATGGAAGGCACGAGCCGCCAGTTACTGCAAGCCACCGAGTCGATCGCCTCCCGACTCGGGGCGATTAGCGAAAAGGCCAACAGTATTAACACCATTGTCACCACCATTACCAAAGTCGCGGATCAAACCAATCTCCTCTCCCTCAATGCCGCCATTGAAGCGGAAAAAGCGGGAGAATACGGTGCCGGGTTTGCTGTGGTGGCTCGAGAAATTCGCCGTCTCGCCGATCGCACGGCCGTTGCCACCCTCGAGATCGAATCGATGGTCAAAGAAATGCAATCTTCAGTCTCGACGGGGGTCATGGAGATGGATAAATTCTCGACAGAAGTGAGCCAAAGCGTTGAAACCGTCGCCAGCATTAGCGAGCGGGTGGGACAAATTATCCAGCAGGTGCGGGAGCTATCCCCGCGCTTCGAGACCGTCAATCAAGGCATGGATTCCCAAGTGCAGGGAGCGCGGCAAATTAGCGAGGCCATGACCCAACTCAATAATGTTTCCGTGCAAACCAATGCCTCCTTTGAAGATATCAACGCGGCGATCGCCCAACTCAACCTTGCCGCTCAAAATCTCCAGCACGAGATGGGACGGTTTAAAATCCGCGAAACAGCGAATTCTTTGATCCCTCGCGATCGCTACGGCGGACGAGATTCCCTGCAAGCCGATGTTGCCCTTTGGCAAGAGGCGCGATCGCCCTTCCATTCCTGATTTTGATGCTTAAATTTTGAACGATCGATTGTGAATTTTGAATTAAATTTAAGATGCAAGATAGCTGTTGGAATCGAATCGGCGTGAGGGGCGATCGCACCTGTCCGGAACTCGAAACCGCCATTCACTGTTACAACTGTCCGATTTACAGTCAAGCCGGACGAGAACTCTTCGATCGCCCTCCCCCCGAGGGGTATGCGAGGGAGTGGACGCAAAAATTGGCCGTCCCGCAAAATTCCTTGCCAGAGCAGGAGCGGGAAATGCTTTCTCTGTGCCTCTTTCGCTTGGGGCAAGAATGGCTGGCTTTACCCGCCGGCATTGTCGATCGCGCCACAAATACGAGTCCGGTACATTCTCTACCCCATCGCAGCAATCCCATTCTGCGAGGCATTGTCAACCTGCGGGGGCAATTGCATCTTTGCGTCTCCCTGCACGCCCTCTTGGGGATCTCGGAATCCGTAGAGACGGCGAGGGAGAATATGCCGGGTTGCTATCCGCGCTTGCTGGCGATCGGCAAGCAGCAAGATATTTGGACTTTTGCAACAGATGAATTCTACGGCCTGCATCGATGTTCGCGGGAGGCGTTAGGAAATACTCCCGCTTTTAATAGCAAAATCTTAGAAAGTTTTACCCTCGGAATTTTAGCTTGGGAAGAGCGCCATGCCAGCTATCTCGATGTAGAACTCCTCTTTGCCACCCTCCGACAAGCAATTTCATAACTCCTCATTATTACCATGACTAAAAAGAAAGGTGCATCCGATTTCCCAGCCTCCCGCTTAAGTCGGAGGTCATTGATAACTGATAACTGATAACTGAAATGACCCGAGACTTCAGCAATTTTTCCATGCTCGAACTGTTTCGCATGGAAGTCGAAACTCAAACCGCCGCCCTCAATGATAACTTGCTGGCATTGGAAAGCGAACCCGAAGGCGATAGGGCGATCGCGGCCAAGCGTCTGGAAACTTTAATGAGAGCCGCTCATTCCATCAAAGGCGCGGCTCGCATTGTCGGCCTCGATCCCGCCGTCCAGATCGCCCACGTCATGGAAGATTACTTTGTCAGCGCCCAGAAAGGAGAAATCCGCCTCGATTCCCAAGCAACAGACGTACTGTTACAAGGAGTCGATTGGTTCGGCCGCCTCGGTCAATGCCCGGAACGGGAAATTTCGCAATGGTTAGCGCAACAAGCCGATCCCCTCGCCGATCTGATCGCCGCGATTTCTAACCTAGCATCCCCCGCCCCCGACGCTCCCGATGCTCCCGATGCTCCCGATGCTCCCGATGCTCCCGATGCTCTCCAACCCCAACCCCAGCGCGTCGTCCGGGTCAATGCCGACAATCTCGAACAATTCGTCGCACTGGCAGGAGAAGCTCTCGTCGAAGCCAATTGGCTGCCCTCCTTTATCGATACCCTGCAACATCTGAAGCAACAACAGCAAAGACTCTCTACTCGCTTGGAAAAATTGCAACAAGAGGCCCATCTCTCTCCCCTCGGCCGACAACATCTCGCCGAAGCCCAAACCATCGCCCGGGAGTGCCAAACCCGCTTGAGCGATCGCTGGGAGGGTCTCGAACAATTTTCCCGCCGCTTCGGCCAGTTGTCCGAGAACCTCTATCGCGAGGCAATCGCCAGCCAAATGCGCCCCTTTGCCGACGGCGTGGGGGGGTTTCCTCGCATGGTGCGAGATCTGGCCAAACAACTGGACAAGCGGGTGAAATTGGAGATTGAGGGACAAGATACCCGAGTCGATCGCGACATTCTCGAAAAGCTCGAAGCCCCCCTCACTCAAATGCTGAGAAATGCGATCGTTCACGGGATCGAATCCCCCGCAAACCGACAGGCTGGGGGCAAACCGGAAACGGGTCTTCTGCGCCTCAAAGCCAGCCATCGCGCCGGGATGCTCTTCATCACCGTCAGCGATGACGGTTGCGGGATCGACCTCGAAAGATTGCGGCGCTCGATCGTCGAGAAACAACTCGCAACCCCCGATCTCGCCGCCCGCTTGAGCGAAGCCGAGTTGATGGAATTCCTATTTTTACCGGGCTTTTCCACGGCCGATCGCGTCACGGAAATTGCCGGGCGGGGGGTGGGGCTGGATATTGCCAAAAGCATGGTGCAAGAAGTGGGCGGGGTCTTGCGGGCGGTTTCCTCCCCCGGACAAGGACTCGAATTCCATTTTCAACTCCCTCTAACCCTGTCTGTGATTCGCGCCCTGTTGGTGGAGATTGCTGGAGAAGCCTACGCTTTTAACCTCGCCCGCATCGATCGCGTGGTTCTCGTGCCCCAAGAAGAGATTCGCTCGAGTGAAAATCGACCCTACGCGGTCATTAATGAGGAAAATATTAGTTTGGTTCGGGCGCAACAAGTTTTGGAGTTGCCCGAAACCGCTCCAGATTCTCCCGATTGCTTTCCCACAATCGTCCTTGGCGATCGCGATCGTCGTTACGGTATCATCGTCGATCGCTTTCTGGGAGAGCGCAATTTGGTAGTGCGTCCCCTCGATTCCCGCTTGGGCAAGGTGCAAGATATTAGTGCGGCGGCCATCACAGAGGAAGGATTACCTCTTTTAATCGTCGATGTTGCGGATCTGGTTCGCTCCATCGATCGCCTTATTACCGAAGGAAATCTGCACCTATTGGAGAATCCCGCCCGGGGTACAGGAGCGAACCAACAAAAGCGAATCTTGGTGGTAGACGACTCCATCGCCGTGCGGGAAATGGAACGCAAACTCTTGCAAAATCACGGCTATCGGGTGGATGTGGCAGTGGATGGCATGGAAGGCTGGAATGCTCTGCGCGCGGGCAATTACGATTTAGCCATTACCGATATCGATATGCCGCGCATGAATGGCATCGAACTAATTCGACTCATTAAAGAACATCCCTCACTCAAATCTCTGCCCGCGATCGTCGTTTCCTACAAAGATCGCCAAGAAGATCAAATTGCGGGTTTGAATGCCGGTGCCGATTATTATTTAACGAAGAGTAGCTTTCACGACAATAGCTTGCTCGAGGCTGTTGCCGATCTAATTGGTTGACTTTCGTTGTCTATCTCTTCATTAATGCTCGATATTGCCATTGTCAACGATAGCGAAATCGCAATCGAAGCCCTACGACGGGCGATCGCGAATATCCCCGATTATCGCCTGCTGTGGATTGCTCGGACTGGTTCGGAAGCCATTCAAGCCTGTGCTGCTCGTCGTCCGGACTTGATTCTTATGGATATGAATATGCCCGATCTCGATGGAGTCGAGGCAACGCGGCAAATTATGCAGCAATCGCCCTGTGCGATTTTAATCGTGACGGCGAGTATTACTGTAAATACCTCGAAAGTTTTTGAGGCCATGGGTTACGGGGCATTAGATGTGGTAAAGACCCCTAGGGATGGAGATTATCGCGGACTCTTCAAAAAAATGGCAATGGTTGTCAGACTGATTCGCCCTTCTCGCCCTCACTTCAGTACGTCTTCTCAGACTGCCCCCGCTCCTCTTGATGCTCTCCGCCTTCCTGCTCTGATTGCGATCGGTGCCTCTACAGGAGGACCGAATGCGCTCTATCAAATTTTGCATCGGTTGCCCACGTCCTTTCAGGCGGCGATCGTTATCGTTCAGCATATTGACGCGCAGTTTGCTCCGGGCTTGGCTCAATGGCTCGATCGCGCTTCTCCTCTGCCTGTCGCCCTAGCTCGCAATGGCGATCGCCCAGAGGCGGGAAAAGTCCTCATAGCGGGAACGAACGATCATCTGATCCTGCGTCCCAACCAAACCTTACGCTATACCCGCGAACCCGCCGAACTTGCTTATCGACCGTCGGTGGATGTTTTTTTTCAAAGCGTCGCCCGTCATTGGGGACAACCCGGGGTTGCCATTCTCCTCACCGGCATGGGACGAGATGGGGCGGAGAGCATGGCCTTATTGCGATCGCTCGGTTGGCAGACCATCGCCGAAAGTGCCGATAGTTGCGTTGTTTTTGGGATGCCCAAAGCGGCGATCGAGTTAGGAGGAGCAGGCCATATCCTACCCGTCAATCGCATTGCTGCTTTGGCGCTCGATCTCGTCTGACCGTGCTTGTTTTTTTGAAGAGATAGTTTTTAATGTATCGTTGCAATCGTCACTTGTCTTTTTCACTATGAATCTTCATTTTTGAGGTCTTCATTTTTGGTGAATTTAAAAACATGGTAATATTGTCTGTTTCAAATAATAGGTGAGATAGAATAAAATACGATCGAGTAAAATAAAAAACGACAGTTTTTAGTAGCTTACACCAGTTGAATTCAGCTAAATCATTAGCAAGAGTTTGGTTAATATAGAGTGCATCTAAAACTGACAGCAAAACATTAAGAAAATTAACGCGATAAGATATCTAAGATTATGAATGCGTCCAGTCAGATACCGATAGAATCTCCTCCGACTTCAGAAGTCCGCAAACAGTCCGAGACGATCGCTCAACTCCCTACTTCAGAAGACAGAGCCATAGTTAAAGTGTTGCTCGTTGACGATCGACCCATTGTCGCCGAGTCCATCCGGCGATTACTGGCTAGCGAACCGGATATCGAACTGCATTATTGCGACAGTGCGGAACGGGCAATTCCGAACGCCATTGAGATCGAGCCAACGGTAATTTTGCAAGATCTGGTCATGCCGGATGTGGATGGATTAATGATGGTCAAATTTTTTCGCGCCCACCCTGCAACCCATTCAATTCCAATCATCGTGTTGTCCAACCGGGAGGAATCCCTCGTTAAGGCAGAAGCCTTTGCCATGGGGGCGAACGATTATTTGGTGAAGATTCCCGATCCGATCGAGTTAGTCGCCCGCCTGCGATATCACTCTACGGCCTATGCCAATTTTCTCAAGCGTTACGAAGCCGAACGAGCATTAGCCCAAGCCAATCAAGAATTAGAGCAGGCGGTTGCCGAACGGACTGCCGAATTGCAAACCACCCTCGAACGCTTGCAGCAAACCCAAGCGCAACTGGTGCAAGATGAAAAAATGGCCAGTTTGGGACAGTTGGTGGCAGGGGTTGCCCACGAGATTAATAATCCCGTGAATTTTATCGCTGGCAATATTGAACCCGCTCGAGAGTATGCAAAAGATTTGCTGAATTTGATTGTGCTTTATCAACAAGAATATCCCCGGCCAACCGCAGCGATCGCTACGGAACTCGACCATCTCGACCTCGATTTTTTAGCCCAAGATTTTCTGAAATTGCTGACCTCTCTCCAAACCGGTACCGATCGCATCCAAGACATTGTCTTATCTTTGCGAAATTTTTCGCATTTGGACGAAGCGGGCATGAAATTAGCAGATATTCGCGATGGTCTTGAGAGTACCTTATTGATTTTAGGCTCGAAATTGCGATCGATTAATGTTGTCAAAGACTATGGTAATTGTCCCTCGATTGAGTGTCTGCCGGGGCAATTAAACCAAGTTTTCATGAATCTTTTGACCAATGCTGCCGATGCCATTGAAGATAAAATCGAGAGCATTCCCGATGATGCCACTTATCAGCCAGAAATTTCCATTCGCAGCCAAACTTTGGGCGATCGCTGGCTGCAAATTACCATCGCCGATAACGGTTCGGGAATTCCCGAAGAGATTCGCGATCGCCTTTTCGATCCCTTTTTTACCACTAAAACCGTCGGTAAAGGCACAGGCTTGGGTTTATCGATTAGCTATCAAATTGTTGTCGAGAAACATGGTGGCAAGATCGATCTTTATTCCACGCCAAGAGAAGGAACGATATTTACCCTTAAAATTCCCCTTTGTTCCAGATGATACGTGAATTGAGGGAGGGCGGCAGAAGTTCTCCCCAAAAGCGATCGATAATTCCCGTTCGGGAGAAATTAAGTGCTAGATTTCAACCGGGACTCAAACAAAAAGTGTAGAGTACAATGTATCTGACGAACGTTGGGAGCTAGAACCGTGATTCGCGATTGGGGTTTGTGGGAATTAACCGATGAAGATTGGCATGGATTCGTACCCGTTCGCGAATCCAGAAAACAGCAGGAAAATGGGGATACAATCGCCTCGGGCACAGAAGAGTCTTTAGCCCCTAGCACCGAGGAGAAAGCCAGCGATCGCCCTGCTTTGCTACAAGAGGAAGGAGAACTCGAATCGGCAATCTCCCCCTCTATTGAGCCGCCGATCGAGCCGGAAATAAGAACAGATTCCTTGCCAACAACAAATATTGAAGAAAATATTAAGGAAAGGATTGATAAGGAAAACAAGATCGAGGAAAACCCTCCTCCCGAAAGCGATCGCCCGACTGCTTCACCCGTCCGTGTCACTCCCGTTCAAAAAGAAGAAAATCTAGAACCAATACGAGTTACGTCCCCTAAAGTTTCGCGATCGCCTAAGATATCCCAGTTCATCCCGCCGCCAACCCCTCCCACTCCCGTAAAAGCATCTCGAGAGACAGAACCCGAAACAGTAAAAACCCAGCCATTAGAGGCAGAGAAAAAGGAGATTTCGCCCGATTTTGTTCCCGCATCTCCCGCAAAACCAGAAATGAGCAAATCCCCTCAAACTGATTCCCCTCAGAAGTCAGCCTCGATCGCTCTAAAAATTGGTGATGTCCACATCAGTACAGAGGAAGTCGTCCCACTTTTGGAAAAGTATCAATTGCTGCCCAAATTAGTGCGGGAAATCATTATCGATCGCGCTCTCGTCTCCATTGAATGTCCCAGTGAAGAACTGACACAAGCGATCGAAGGATTTTACAAACAACAAAAAGTAAATTCCCCCCAACAATTACAAGCATGGTTGCGACAAAAACAATCCAGCATCGAACAGGTACAAAGTGCGATCGCCCGCAGTATTAAATTAGAAAAATTCAAAGAAAAGACTTGGGGAGATCGCTTAGAAGCCTATTTTCTCGAACGCAAATTAGAGTTTGATAAGGTTCTCTATTCCCTACTGCGCACGCAAGATTTAGGAGTCGCACAAGAACTCTATTTTCGCATCCTCGAAGAAGAATCCGAATTCGCGCCACTGGCGAAAGAATATTCCCAAGGCGTAGAATCCAAAACCGGAGGCATCATCGGGCCGATTTCGTTGAGTAAAATTCATCCGACGCTAAAAGAAATGTTTCAGCGCAGCAAACCGGGACAGCTATGGAGTCCGCAATATATTGATAACTGGTTTGTGGTGGTGCGTCTAGAACAATTCGTTCCGGCGAAATTAGATGAGGAGGTTCGCCAAAAACTCCTCGACGAATGCTTTAGCCAGTGGTTGCAAGAACAATACCAACAAGTGGCTTTTCAATGATTGACGACTCATTCGCGATCGCATCTTTTCCCATCGCCCATTATCAATAATGACGGAATTATTGTATGCTTTTTCTCAAGCGTCGCTTTTTTTTGGTTCTGCTGCTTATTTGTAGTATTTGCTTCACTTTATTTTTAGGAGATTCTTCGGTCATTAGTAAAAGTCCAACAGAAATTCTTTGGGATATATGGGGCGTTCCTCATATTTTTGCCCGAGATAATATGGGAATCTTTAAAGCCTTTGGCTATGCACAAATGCAAAGTCACGGGAATTTAATTTTGCGCCTCTACGGGCAAGCAAGAGGACGAGCCGCCGAATATTGGGGAGAGGAATATTTACCGAGCGATCGCTACGTTCGCCGCATGGGAATTCCCAATCGCGCCCGGGTTTGGTATGAGGAACAAAGCCCAGAAATTCAACAATATTTAGCAGCATTTGTCACGGGAATGAATCTCTATGTAGAGGAACATCCCGAAGCCATCGACGAGGCGTTAAAAGTGGCTTTACCGATTACCGAGACCGATATTTTGGCTCATCTGCAACGGGTTATTTATTTTGATTTTTTGGTGAGCGATCGCGAGGTTTCGGCTTGGCGAGGCTCCAATGCTTGGGCGATTGCTCCATCGCGATCGCAAAGCGGAAATGCACTTTTATTAACGAATCCCCATCTCCCTTGGCAGGATTTTTATTTACTCTATGAAGCCCATTTGAATGCGCCCGATTTGAATGTTTATGGATCGACTTTGGTAGGGATGCCCGCTTTAGTCATGGCCTTTAACGATAACCTCGGCTGGACGCTGACGGTGAATCCCATTCAGGGAAAAACATTTTATAATTTACGCCTTACCAATGACGGGTATTGGTTGGATGGGATTCCCCTTACTTTTAAACGGGAAAACCAAACCATTAAGATTAAGCAGGATGATGGAAGTTTTCGCGAAGAAGAACTGACAATTGAGCGATCGCGCCACGGTGTGGTTATCAAAAAGACAGAAGACGAAGCGATCGCTTTGCGGGTTGCGGGTTTAGATCGTCCCCAGGTCATCGAGCAAGTTTTAAACATGGCAAAAGCTACCAACTTAGCAGAGTTTGAAACGGCAATTTCTCAGTTACAATTGCCCATGTTTAATCTTCTCTATGCCGATAAAGCGGGAGAAATTGCCTATATTTTCAATGGTCTCATTCCCAAACGAGAAGGCGGAACTTATCGAGATTGGTCTCGATCCGTCTCGGGAGATACTTCCAAAACCTTATGGACTCAATATCATCCCTATGAAGACCTTCCTCGCTTAGTTAATCCCGAAACAGGATGGTTGCAAAATACAAACGATCCGCCTTGGAGTGCCACTTTTCCCCAAGAATTGAACCCACGAGATTATCCCGCTTATTTTGCTCCTCAAAGTTTGGGGGAAGCCGTCGGAATTTTTCGCACGCAACGGTCTCTAAAAAAGCTATTAGCAGAAGAAAAAATGAGTTTTGAGGAACTGATCGAAGCCAAATTTTCTTCTCGTTTGGAACTGGGCGATCGCCTAGTTGACGAACTGGTAGCGGCTGCCAAAAAGCGCGATACGCCGATCTCTTTAGAAGCAGCAGAAGTGCTGGAAAAGTGGGATAGAGAAGCAACAAAAAGTAGTAAAGGGGCGGCTTTGTTTGGCGTGTGGCGTTTCCTAATGGGGCAGGAAAATTTCTTTGCTACGCCTTGGAATTCAGACGATCCCTTGAATACGCCACAGGGTTTAAAAGATTCAGAAAAAGCGATCGACGTGTTAGAAAATGCTGCCGCGCAATTGCAACTTTTGTATGGTAAAATGGACGTAAATTGGGGGGCAGCAGTGCGCTTGCGCTATGGGAATAAAGATTTACCTGCCAGTGGCGCACCGGGAACGTTAGGGAGTTTTCAAGTTGTCGGAGTCGTTCCGGCTGAAAGTGGTAAATTTCAAAGTATTGCGGGAGATACCTATATTGCAGTCGTTGAATTTTCCGAACCCATTCGCGCTCGAGTTTTGAATGTTTGTGGAAATTCAACGCAGCCCAATTCTCCTCATTTGACCGATCAGCTATCACAATACGCACGAGGTCAATTACGTCCAGTTTGGCGCGATCCCGAGGAAATTAAAAAGCATTTAG
>JBCCVR010000119.1:0-23656 GCA_039194995.1 Cyanobacteria bacterium P01_E01_bin.42
AGGTTTTCGGCATGACAGCATTTAGTTGCTTGTATCATCACAGAATGGAGCGGGCGAAATTGTTACTCGAAACCGGACATTCTAATGTTACAGAAGCAGCCCAAGCCGTCGGCTATAACAGCCCGACCTCATTCGCCGCCGCCTTTAAGAAAAAGTTTGGCGTGAGACCGAAAACCTGCAAACCTCACAAAAATTGAATATTGCTCGCGAATTTTTTGTTGCCGATCGCCGATCCGTTTGCAAGAGAAAAAAAATCCGCTTCCAAGAGGACGCGATCGCGGTTTGTCTCTTAATATTTCCCTCTAAAGCAATTGAGAAAGATTCTTGTTTGCTGGCTGAAGATTGGTGCGAGGAGAAATGGTCAAGCAATTATTTTGGCGCAAAAAGCTCTGGATTGTCGGCATGATGGGGGTATTTCTACCCCAACCGCTTCTAGCCGAGACGATCGCTCGGGTGGCGGAAAATCCGATCCCGATCGACTGGGGGGATATGGCCCAATTACCCGATGTCCCGTCAGAAAGTCCCGTGGAGATCGTCGGCGTGGAGGTATTTTCCACCGACACGGGCATTGACCTGATTCTGGCAACGTCGGGGGGAGATATTGCCTCCGTCACCTTTTCCGCCCTCGAGAATGCCTTGATTGTCGAAATTCCTAATGCCGTGCTGGTTTTACCGGAAGCCGAGGGATTTCAAGCGATCGCCCCTACTGAAAATATAACCTCGGTCAAACTGGAAAATTTAGCGGGCGATCGCGTCCGAGTGGAGATTGAAGGGGCAAACGTCCTCCCGGATGCCGAAGTTTTCGCCGACGCGACCCACTTAATTCTCGAAGTCAATGTCGAACCCGCGATCGCCGTAGAAGACAATACCCTACGCATCCTCGTCACGGCACAGCGAACCGAAGAAGACTTGCAAGAAGTCCCCATTAGCATCACGGTACTGACCGAAGACACGATCGAAGATGCAGATATTGTTAACTTAGAAGGCATTGCCCAAAATACCCCTAATTTCTCGGTCTATGGTGCTGCGGGCAGCCGCTCTTTTAACTATTACAACATTCGGGGACTCTCGAACTTCAATTTTATCTCTAGAGATGCCGTCGGCTTTTATATCGATGATCTCCCCTACGATTATGGCGGTTTTATTACCCAAAACCTGATTGACTTGGAACGGGTAGAAGTTCTGCGGGGGCCGCAAAGTACCCTCTATGGGCGCAGCACTCAAGCGGGAGCAGTCAATATTATCAGCCGCCGACCCAGCAACGAATTTGAATTTAAGAGCGCGATCGCTTATGGCACGTTTAACGATTTCGACTGGCGGGGAAGTTTAAGCGGGCCTCTGGTTGAAGATCGCCTGTTTTATCGCTTGTCTGGCAGCTACGGCTCGCGAGATGGCTATGTTGAGAATACATTTCTCGGTACCGATTTGGATTCCCAATCCGGGGGCAATGGTCGCGGGCAAATTCTCTGGACTCCCTCGGAAGCATGGGAAATTTTAATGAATGCCTCTTTCGACGACTATCGAGATGGGGTCGGCCCCTCAAGTTCGGTGAATGCCGATCCTTTTTCCGTCGAGCGGGACGTGAACGGGTTTTCCAACCTTAACACCAATGCTCAATCTTTGAGAGTTGCCTACGATAGCCCCGAGTTTCGCTTCACCTCCATTACCTCCCGTCGCTTTTCCCGTCAGGAGGTCGAAACCGATCTCGACTCCTCTGCGATCGATACGGGTCGATTTACCAATACCTTCGATTCCACGGTCATTACCCAAGAACTGCGCCTACAATCTCCCACAGATGCCGATCGCTGGCAATGGTTATTAGGGGCGTATTTTGAATCGCGATCGTTCAACACCGAAGATGACGGCTTTCAATTCGGCGATCTGGCCGCCTTGGTTTTTGGCAATACGGCGATTTCCGGCAGCAGTCTCTTGAGGAGTGCCGAAGTGGACGAGAACATCTGGGCGGGATTCGGGCAAATTAGCTATAAACCGAGCCAAAACTTAACCCTAACTGCTGGACTGCGTTACGAGGCGATCCAAAGCAAATTAGACCAATTCGATCGCGTCCTCACTCTGCCCGACGGTTCGACCACGACCCTCCTTTCCTTCGACAATATCGAACAAAGCGGCGATATTCTTCTGCCTCGCTTTGCTCTCGAATATCAGATCGATCCGGAAATGATGGTTTATGGCAGCATTTCCCGCGGTTATCGACCCGGAGGGGTCAATTACCGACCGGATAACGAAGCCTCTTTGACCTTCAGTCCCGAGCGGTCTTGGAACTACGAAATCGGCTGGAAATCCTCGTGGCTCGAGAACCGCCTCAGTTTGGATCTGGCTCTTTTCCACAATCCCATTTCTGACTATCAAGTGGTCGTTCTTGATGCCCTCACCTCATTACCCCTTGAAATTACCAATGCCGATGCCGAATTGACGGGTTTTGAAATGCAGCTTCGGGCAACGCCCGTGGAGGGATTCGATATTGTTGCCGGACTCGGCTTTGTCGATGCCACCTTTACCAACTATCGCGATAGTGCGACAGGGGAAGTATTCGACGGGAACAAATTGCCCTTTTCTTCGGATTTAACCTACAATTTGGCTTTGCAATATCGCGATCCGATCGGTCTTTTTGTCAGAGCGGAATGGGTGGGGTTGGGTACGACCTATTTCGACGAGGCGAATACCCTAACGCAACCTGCCTATGGGATTTTTAATGCCAGGCTGGGATACGAAACCGACAACTACGGCATTTACTTGTTTGGTAATAATATTTTTAATGTGGAGTATCTAACGGCTGCTTTTGGACTGGTTGGCTCGCAAACCAATCAATACGGCGCTCCTGCTACCTTTGGAGTGCAATTTCGAGCCGAATTTTAAAAGAGCGATCGCAAACCGATGACAAAACTACAGCACAAAATTGGCATTCTGGGCTGCCTCTATGTGGCACAATTTCTTCCAGGCTCTTTTCTTCTGCAAACCGTGCCGACTTTTATGCGCCAGCAGGGAGACTCTGTTCAAGCTATCGGCTTAATGAGCTTGCTGGCATTGCCCGCGATCCTGAAATTTATTTGGTCGCCTCTGGTCGATCGCTATCCCTTGGCAAGGATCGGCCATTATAAATCTTGGATTCTCGCGATGCAGGCACTCACGAGCGCGATCCTGATTGCCTGTACGAGGCTGAATTTTCAGAATCAGTTTGTCCCCCTCTTGTTGGCCATGCTACTCGTTATTACCTGTAGCTCGATCCAAGATATTGCCATCGATGCTCTTGCGATCGGCATTCTCGCTCCTCACGAACGCGGTCTCGGCAATGGCATACAGGTGGGCGGCAATTATTTGGGGGCACTTTTGGGTGGGGGTGTCTTGCTGGCGCTGCTGGAATCTTGGGGATGGGGGGAGACTCTCTTGGCAATGGCAGGGTTTACGGTGCTACTGATGGTGCCCGTCCTTCTCCATCGGGAACAAAAACGCGCGATCGCCCCAAAGAATGCCAAGACCAATCCCATCGTGGCTTACTGGCAAACCTTTAGCCGTTTTTTCCAACGTCCGGGGATCGGGGCGTGGTCGTGCTTGCTCCTCTTCTACTTTGCGGGGGTATCGATGACCAGTACGATGTTTCGTCCCTTGTTGGTAGATTTAGGGCTATCCCTGTCTCAGATTGGCTTGCTCAACGGAACCGTTGCTTTTAGTGCCGGATTTGTCGGTGCGGGTTTGGGTGGCTCTCTGGTTAAACCCTTGGGACGCAGGCGATCGCTTATTTCTTTCTCTCTGTTGCTCGTCGGCGCGATCGTCGTCCATCTCTTGCCTGCTTTGGGTTTCACTCGCCTGCCCTTCCTCTACCTGGCCGCTATTTTGTTGAATTTTACCTACAGCATGACGGCTGTAGCCCTCAACGCCATCATGATGGATAAAAGCCACCTCGAAACCGCCGGTTCCGACTACACCCTACAAACGAGCATTCTTTTTCTCGGCAGTATTTTCGCAGGTGGTGCGAGTGGCTTTCTCGTCGAGGCGATCGGCTATGGTGGCGTGTTTGTTCTATCGGGAGTGGTTTCTCTCGTCTGCATCGTTCCCGTTGTCACCACTTTCACCCAGATCGGCAACTTCGAGGGAGCAGGGCGATCGCAAGAGGGGTAGAGAAGAAAACAAGCATCTGTCTCGAGCTAGACAAAATTTTTTTCCCACCACCATAAACTTTTACTATAATTGCGAATAGTTCTTGAGAATCTTTTTCATTTAGGGCAAGGCGATCGCTAGGCTGGAGTCACAAAAAATAACTCACGCTAACATAATCGCAACTGAGTGAATATCTTTTTAGACGAGATATTTATCGTTCTTGTTCTTCTTCTAAATCTCGTCGAGACCTGAAAATCTCAAACGGAACGGCTACAGAAACTGTTCTGAGTTGTCCAAAATCTTTAAATTTCCATTCCCTCGCAATTTCGAGAGCAGCAATATCTAAAATTTCACTGCCACTCGACTGCTCCAGACTCACTCGGGTAACGTTACCGCGATCGTCAAATTCGACGGTAAGTTTGACAGTTCCTTGTATACCTCGCTCGAGTGCTTCTCGTGGATACTCGGGACGAGGACAATGAAGACAGGTAAGAGAACTTTCATTCTTCAGGTAACTGCTATTGCGACCCATCGTTTTCCAGTCTGTGGCGTTGGCATTTGCGATCGATGAGTCGGTGGAAGCTAAAGCAGTTGGGGTCAACAGTGCGATGTAAGCTCCCACAATACCTAGAATTCTCAAGATATTAGAGCGTTTGGGAGTTAGATTCTTTCTTTTCATCTCGACAAAATTACGATAAGCAGTTTAGTCGGCACAACTTTGCCCATTATTGCATGTAATTTTTGTAGCGATCGCTCTCGAAACCTCCATCCAATAATCTCTAAAAATAGACAATGCCCAATCAAATCGAATCAAAACTAACAGGTGTTCCTCGCACCATGCTGATGACAACTCGCGCCCGAGTAGAAGAACATCAGCGAGAGGAGGGAATTTTTCAAGATCCCAAAGTCGCAGAATGGTGGTCGTTACTTGAATGGGATAGCGATCTCGATAGTTTTTATACTCCCCTCGCCCAACTTTCTTGGGCAGTACGCGCCCATCAGATCGATCGCATCGTACAACGCCATATCGCCGATCGCCAAGAGGCAACCGCGATCGAACTGGGGGCGGGATTATCCACCCGCTATTATCGCGTAGGACAAGATTATCGCCACTGGTTCGAGTTAGATTTACCAGAAATTACCGCCCTACGCCGCCAACTGGATACAGAAACGGATTCTCATCGCTTTTTAGAGCGATCGGCGTTGGATTTTAGCTGGATGGACGAAATTCCCGTCGAAGATCCCCAAAATTTGCTGATTATTGCAGAAGGATTGTTGATGTACTTTGAAGCATCTCAAGTGCAAGACTTTATCGATCGCCTGCGCCGTCAGTTTCCGGGCGCAACCCTCGCATTTGATGTGGTTGGGGGTTCTACTAAAGGCAAAGGGGCAAAACAACTCGCCCAACTCGGGGCACCATTGCAGTGGTTTGTTAAAAACGAGCAAGATGTTGCAGCGATGGGATTATCTTTAGAAAACGTTCTCTCTCTCGTTCGAGAAAATACCCAATATCGCGATCGCATTGGCATATTTCGCTGGATTCCGTGGGTGAGCAAACTACCTGCATTGCGAAATGCTTCTTTAATTCTAGAAACAAAAGTCCCCGCACTCAATTGAGCGATCGCATTAACAATTTAACAAAAAATTAAACCTTTCGCTCCGTTTGGGACTAAAAAAAATCCGCTTGCGTCGCAGATCGAAAAAGCAGGTATTCGATAATGTTTCCTATCGGCATCGAGTTTTTTCCCTTCAAACAACCCCATAGATTTTAATAGTGAGGTTTTTCTATGACAACATCATCGCCGAGTCTTTTTCCTTTGCTTGTTCCCTATCGAAGCAAATTAATTGCAACCTGTCTGCTGTCAATTTTAGCCAGAGGATTGCAACTCGTTCCTTTTATTCTCATTTATTTAGGCGTTACGGCTTTTCTCAATCCTCCCGTTCACCCCGAGGAGATTTGGCCTTTGGTGGGAATTGCCGCGATCGCGATCGTTTCGCGTTGGACGTTATTGGCAGTGTCGGGAGCATTTTCCCATCAAATTGCTTACAACGTTCTCTACGATATTCGCGTCAAACTAGCTGATAAATTGGGGCGCTTACCATTAGGTTATCTCAATCGCAACTCAACGGGAACGCTCAAAAAGATCGTCAATGAAGATGTCGAACATCTCGAACAAATGCTCGCCCATGGTATCCCGGAAGGGATTGGCCTGATAACGGCTTTTGTCGTCACGACGCTTTATTTATTTACCGTTGATTGGCGTATGGCTCTCGCAGCTTTAGCCGGAATTCCCTTGACAATTGGCTCTCAATATCTCCTGTTTAAAGATTTACAACCCATCCTCAAAGAATATTATGCCAGCCAAGACCGCATGAATTCTACAATTATTGAATACGTGCGCGGTATGCCAGCCATTAAAGCCTTTACCCAAACCATTGAATCCTTCGATCGCTACGAAAAATCCGTGCGGGACTATCAAGAAGTTGAAGAAGATTGGTCTAAGCGATCGCTCCTTCCGTGGACGTTCTTTACCATTAGTATCACTATCAATTTAATTGTCATTTTACCTGTAGGTTTGTATTTTCTTCAACAGGGAAGTTTGCCTCTAGCAACGCTCATTTTGTTTTTGTTGTTGGGAGTTGGACTGAGTGCGCCTTTATTAAGTTTGCTAGAATCGGTAGAAGTTTACGTGCAAACTCAAAAAGGTTTGGAGCGAATTTTTGGGATTTTAAACGAACCCGAACTACAAGAAAATGAAAGTATCGCTCTACCGGAAGATTTGACATTAGAGTTTTGTAATGTTTCTTTTGCTTATGAAGAGAAAGAAGTTTTGCAGGGAATCGATCTTAAAATTGCGCCGGGTCAAGTTACGGCTCTAGTCGGGGCTTCTGGCTCTGGAAAAACGACGATCGCGCGATTATTGGGACGCTTTTGGGAAGTTTCCCAAGGAGAAATCCATTTGGGCGGAATTAACATTAACCGCTTAAAATTGAATGACTTACTCTCGCAAATGGCTTTCGTTTTTCAAGAGGTTTCTCTCTTTAACGATACCATTTACAACAATATCGGCATGGGCAATCCCAACGCCGATCGCGAGGCAGTTTTTGCTGCTGCTAAAGCCGCTCAATGTCACGATTTTATTACCGCTTTACCCCAAGGTTACGAAACGATTATTGGCGAACGAGGGGCGAAATTGAGCGGCGGACAAAAACAGCGAATTTCCATCGCAAGGGCAATTCTAAAAGATGCACCTATCGTCATTCTCGATGAAGCAACTGCATTTTTGGATCCGGAAAGCGAGGCACAAGTACAGAACGCAATTAGCCAACTTGTTGCCAATAAAATGCTCTTAGTGATTGCCCATCGCCTCTTTACAATCGTTGATGCCGACCAAATTATTGTCATGGATAACGGTCAAATTCGCGATCGCGGCACCCACGGAGAACTCTTAGAAAGTTGTGACATTTATCGCCAGCTTTGGAACGCCCATTTGCAGGCCAAAGGATGGACTTTACAAGAAAGGCAAGCGGACGTTTTAAACGCAGTCTCTTCGTAACTATTGAGGTGTTAACTCAAGGAAATTTAGACCATGTTGAATAATTTATTTAAGATAGCGGGAAGCTATCGCCCCCAACTGATTCGCGGGACAATTTTACACGTCGCTTCCTCAATTTTGGCGGCAACTCCCTATGGTTTTCTCTATCTCATTCTCGTGGAGTTATTTTCCGAATCTATCGACACTCAAAAACTCCTCATTTTGACCCTTGCGATCGCAGCGTGCTTATGCTTGCAAGGAACTTTCCTCTACTTTGCCAATTCTTTCACCTATCTCACCAGCTATCGCGCCATGGCCGATCTGCGCCTGCAACTGGGCGCTCGCATTCGTCAACTGCCGATGGGATTTTTCAACGAAAGGCAGATCGGCGATCTGAATGGTTTAGTGAGCGACGATATGCGCAAGATCGAACCCATTCCCTCTTGGATTTACCCGAAAATCGTCACCGCGATCGCCCTCCCAACGACGATCGCCACCTTTCTTGCCTTCGTTGACTGGCGTTTGACCCTAGCAATGTTAGTAGGAGTGCCGATCGCCTTAGTTGTTTATGTTAGCTATCAGCGATCCATGCGAGCGATCGCCAAGGAACAAAAAACAGCCATTATCGAAGCCAATGCCCGCACCATCGAATATATCCAAGGACTGGCTGCTATTAAAGCCTGCAATCAAACCGGAACTCGCTTCGCCAAATTAGAAAACGCTTTGCAAGGATACAAGGAAGCGAACTTAAATATGGTTTCCGGTTTAACCCTACCGATTGCTTTATTTGCTGGAGTCTTGGAACTGGGATTTGTGGCCATTTGGGGGGCGGGGACTTATCTCTTTTTGCATGACGCGATCGCGATCCCCGTCTTTCTCCTCTTTCTCGTCCTCGGGTTGCAATTTTATCGCCCCATGTTTGGCGTGATGGAGTTTGCCGCCATGACTCGGATGATGGATGCCGCCCTCGATCGCGTTGCGGAGGTGTTGAATCTCTCGCCTTTACCCGAACCCCCCCAGTCGCCCAAGTTGGAATGCTTCGATATTGAATTTAAGAACGTCTCCTTTAGCTATGAGGATAAGCCGACCCTACAGAATGTGAGCTTTACTGTTCCCGAACGTAGCATGACCGCTCTTATCGGTGCATCCGGTTCCGGAAAAACCACCATTACCAATCTAATCGCCCGATTTTGGGATGTAGATGCGGGGGAAATTTGCATCGGCGGTCATAACATTAAAAACCTCCGCACCGATGAATTGCTGTCCAATATCAGTATTGTTTTTCAGGACGTGTACCTGTTTAACGATACAATTGCCAGTAATATCCGCTTGGGCAAGCCAGAGGCAACGATGGAGGAGGTCATCGCGGCAGCAAAATCCGCTTGCTGTCATGACTTTATCCAACAATTGCCCGAAGGCTACGACACCCAGATCGGGGAAGGCGGCGCAACCCTATCCGGCGGAGAAAAACAGCGCATCGCGATCGCCCGAGCCATCCTCAAAGATGCCCCCATCGTCCTCCTCGATGAAGCCACCGCCTCCATCGACCCGGAGAATGAGTTATTGGTGCAACAGGCGATTAACGCTCTCACAGCCTCGAAAACCCTCATTGTCATCGCCCACCACCTTTCCACCGTCGCCGCCGCCGATCGGATTTTAGTCCTCGATCGCGGTCAAATTGTGGAACGGGGCGATCGCGAAGAACTCCTCGCCCTGAATGGGATTTATAAGAAGTTCTGGGATGCCCAACAACAGGCAAAAGGTTGGAAGTTGACGGCGATCGAATCCGCGTAAACCAGTTTAGATCCCCCCCAGCCCCCCTTGATAAGGGGGGAGAATCCGGAAGTCCCCATCGTTGAAAAGCGAAGCATCCTCTGGCTTTCCCCCTTACTAAGGGGGACGGGAGGGGTATTTAAGGGTGATTTGGGGGGATCGGATCGATCGGGAAAAATCCATGAAACAATTCTCTCTCTTTCACAGCCTTCGCAACCCTTTATTTGCTCGACTCTACTGCGCTCAAACCGTGAGCTTGCTTGGAGATGGGCTGACATGGGTGGGGCTGGCGTTGCTGGCGGTAGAAGTGGGGGGACAAAACTCCGCTGTCATTCTCTCGACTGCCTTGACCTTGCGAATTACCGCCTTTGTCTTCCTCTCTCCTTGGGCGGGGGCGATCGCCGATCGCTGCGATCGCAAGCAAATTATGGTCGCAACCCATCTCGTCCGCTTAATTCTCGTCTGCTTTCTGCCTTTTGTGACGCAAGTTTGGCAAATTTATCTGCTGACCTTGGCGCTCAATTGTCTCTATGCCTTTTTTACTCCCACCCATAAAGCAACAATTCCCCAAATTGTCGAAGAAGAAGATTGTCCCAGAGCGATCGCCCTTTCAGGAGCAACCTATCAATTGCTGGGGGTATTAGGGCCCGGTATGGCGGGGGGAATTGCCGCTTGGGTGGGAGCTAGACAAGTTTTCTTTCTCGATGGTGTTACCTTTGCGATCGCGGCACTGTTAATCTTGACTCTCCCCGGCAGTTTGCAAGTGCAGCAGGATGGAGAAGAAGCCCGAAGCGCAGGACGAGCATGGCAGGATGTGAAAGAAGGAACAACTCGCTTGTTTGCCGATCCGCCCCTGCGCTATGCCCTCGCGATCCAGTTGGTTGCTTCCATTGCCGGTGCCTTAATTTTGGTCAACACCGTGGGTTATGTGAAAAATCAATTGCTTTTAGGGGATGGGGAATACGGCTGGGTGATGGCGGCTTTCGGTCTGGGCGCAACCTTGGGAGCTATTGCCCTCGGCATCTTCGATCTACCCTACAAGCACTCGCAGATCGTTTTTGGCGGCGCGATCTCCCTTACGTTTTCCCTGCTGGGTGGGAATGCCGTCGGCTTCCCCGGATTATTGGCATTATGGGCGATCGCGGGAGCAGGACAAAACTGCATTAATCTCCCCACCCAAACCCTCATCGCCGAGCGAGTTCCCAAGGAAGCCCAAGGACGGGTTTACGGGGCGCATTTTGCTTGGAGTCATTTATGGTGGGGACTATCCTATCCTCTCGCGGGTTGGCTGGGAACTTATCAGAGCGAGCATGTCTTTTTCTATGGCAGTTGCATCGGCATCGGCTTGCTGGCGATCGTCCAGTTAACCATCTCTCCCCAAGGACACCAGCACGAACACATCCACAAGGCCTCTTATCACGTTCACGAACACGATCGCGACGACAAACATCACGGACATCACGAGGAAGGGGAAGTTTTAGCCAATCAGCCTCACGTTCACTATCACTATCATCCTGCCATGTCCCACAGCCATCCCCACAGCCACGATCTACACCATCTGCACGGTCATTAATCTGTTAGATCGGGCCGACTTTCCGGCACTACGGATTGCCGCGATATGGCGATCGCGCTTCTGCACAATAAGATAGAGAGACGAATTCAAGTGCTTTTCATGTCACATCCCGAATTATTGGAACAATTACGGCAGTTATCTCGTGCTGAGAAATTCCAAATGGTGCAGTTTTTGATTGCTGAGTTGGCGAAAGAAGAAGCGATCGACGCATTGGATAATGATACGACTCATCGTGTTTGGTCGCCTTATAATTACGGCGATGCAGCCCAGAAATTAATGGGTTTATTAGAACAGGAAAAAGAGAAAAAAAGTGAGAATACAGTAATTTGTAACACTCATCAAGTTTCTAGATAATCCCTATGTCCAAACTCTGCGATCGCTCCCAAAATTCCTCCTCAATTCTCAACAACTGTACTCATCGGGCAAAAAATAATCGCTGTATCTACCGCCATACAAGTATTACAGCTATTTCCTTCTGAATTTTTTCAACTTAAAATCCTAAGCTGTTCATCATTCAAATTTCTACCTCGATCTAAGCTCGTCAAAGGCTTCAGCTTGTGAAATTGGTGGTTTAAATGTGTGACAGCTTATCACAAATCATTGTTCTTCGCAAGATCACTTTAAGAGGGGGTGCATACACAAAAAGTGATCCTGTATTTTTCTTTTAGATAGAACTATAATCTAGGACAAGAAAAGAGGATTGTAATAATTCATTTTGTCTTCTTTTTAACAGAATTCTTCAATATCTCATTTAGAAGTGAAATTGAGCACAAAACTATCATTATGAATTTACAACAACTATTAGAATTCTTTACTAAAAATTTTGCTGAATATTTTATGGTTTTTACTACTACACTTGTTAAACCCACTATTAGATTTCATCCTGTTACTGGAAATCTGTCTAGTCATTCTGATGCGAAACATATTGCTATTCCTCCACAAAAAAAGATAATTAACTATCAACTAAATCCAAAGCTATTTAGTTTTGTTGTAATTAGTATATTTATAGGAATCACAGTTAATGGATTAATACCTGACCGAATACCTGGATTAAATATTGTATTATCAGAAATAGTAATTGTGGGATTTTGGCTTATCTATAGTACCTTTCTACATCGGACTTGTAAATACCTAGGCGGTCGAGGGACTTACTTGGAAACAATATCTATAAGTTTACAAGTTTTATCTGCTCTTTTTGTCCTAAGTAGTTTTCTAGCAGTTCTTCTCTCTTCTGTTTTTCAAATCAAAGAGGTTAATGATTGGGGACTCAATGCGGGAGGGATAATAAGCATCATCACTTTGCATCCTTTTAGTATATTTTTTATAATTCAAACCCTCTTATTACTAATCTACTTACCACTTGCAATTCCAAATATTCATTATTTTGATCGACAGCAGAAACTCCTAATCACACTAATTGGTGTTGTACCCTTCATTTTCTTCAGTATTCTTCTTTATTTGGCTACTGGATTAAAGTGATTGACCAAGTAGGATTTTGTGTGGAGAGTTGTGACACGATGCGATCGCACACTAATTTTCTCCTAATGTTTTTTGTGAAGCGTGACGAATGTGAAGAATACGAACGATAGATTCCTCATTATCTTCTACAATTGTAAAAAGAATAAGGTAAGAACTGCGACCTTTTCCATAAAGAAACTGTCGAACCTCCTTGGAAAAATAAGCATTTTCTCGTGCGAGAGAACAACGCTCGGGCATTGTTGAAAGAGAAGAGATCGCCTATAATAATCCATCATACCAAAGTTTTGCTCTTTGTATACCGACGACTTGAGAAAACCACAAAAATGCACTATCTGCTTCTGCCTCGGCTACGCTTGAAATTTCAACGCGGTAATTCATTCCGGGTTTGAGAGATTATGTTTGCGATATTGTTCTTGTTTAAATTCCTCAAAAGAACGAAATCGACCTGCTTCAAAATCATCTAAACCTCTTTGAATTCCTGCGATCGTATCTTCCATGTCCCATGCTTCCCATTCTAAAACTTTCGTTAATAATTCGGAAGCAACAACGGAAATTTCTTTTCACTGTCGGGTTGCTTCTTCCTTGAGTTTTGTCTCGGTTTCCGAACTCAAATTAAGAACAATGGTCATCGTTTTACCTCAGTTAATACTCGGTTGGTAATATCCTTATCTTACTTTAACGCTGATTTATCGCGATCGATCGCCTCAATCTACGCTTTGATATTGGAGATAGCAATGGCAATCGGGCTTTTCGATTAAAGAAGCAGCCAGTCGATTAAGAGCGATCGCCGCCAGCAAGCCTCCCCCAAAATTGCTCTCGCTGGTAATGTAAGGAATGGGTAACTGCATTAAACGACGCTTGGCAGCTGGGGCATGACTGAATCCCATCGGTAAGCCGATAACGAGGGCGGGACGGGCGGCGTGAGTTTCAACGAGATTGCAGATTTCCAACAGGAGCGACGGCGCATAACCGATAACCCAGATATTACCGTCAATTAATTCTTCCAATCGCTTTCGCAAGCGATCGTCTTGCCAAAATGCTTGCTCGGCATCGTTAGCACTCTCAATGTGAGGATTGTCGAGCGCGCAGAGACTGTCGCAGTTTAAATGAGCGAGGCGAGTGCGATCGAAGGCAGCAACTACCGCAGCAATATCGCCAATAACCCGACAGCCCTTTTGCAATGCCTCTCGGGCAGCGGCGATCGCATCGGGACTCATGCGGATAAACGCTGCCAAACTAACATCGCCAGAAGCTAAAACGAGGTGAGATAAAATATCGGTTTCAATGACAGGCCGTTGAGAGAGATCTGGTAAAAGATGCTGTAACGCTTCCTGAAAGTCTTCGGGATGGTCGCAAACCGCCGCATCCCAGTCGTGCCAGAACCAATCGCCGAGGGTGTCCGTGGGTTCGGCTTCCTCCGATAACAGGTGCAATTGTGCCAAGGCTTCCCCCTGTTGGGACTGACAGGTGCGATCGCGTCCGAGCAATCCTTCGAGGGCGATCGCAGTGCGCCGCCACTTTACCAGTTGTTGCAAGACATTCTGATACTGTCCTTCGAGTTGTTGCAGGAGAGCATCTCGACTGGGGGAATCATTTCCCGCCTCGAGCATCTGTTTGATGTGAGAAAGTTGAAATCCCTGCTGTTTCAAAGCGGCGATGCGTTGTAAGCGTCGAACGTCCGTTTCATCGTAGAGGCGATAATTGCTTGGGGAACGGACGGGCTGCGGCAACAAGCCGATCGCATGATAGTGGCGTACCATGCGGGGCGTGATCCCGCAACCGACGGTTTGGACGAGTTCTTTGATGGTGAACACGAGTGTTTAACTCAATCATTGAACAAATATGTGACTATAGATCCGCCCATTCATCCGGTAACATATTGGCAACGAGTTCAAAGCCGCCCTCACCATCGGGAGTTAGTATATAAGCGATTCCTTGAGGATCGGGATAGATGCCCGTAGCCGATTCAAAAATGTCATCATGACCGACGATGACTGTATTTTGACCCTCATCAGGAACGGCCGTCAGCAATGGGTTTACATTCGCTTTCATCTCTTCTACCTGAGCGTCGGTGTATTCCTCAAACGGGAGAAAGTTGAGTTTTGAGTCTTTCTCATAGCGACCAAAAGCGAGATCTGCTGTCTGCCAAGCACGGCAATAATCGCTACTGATGATGTCCCCAACCGGAATTTCTTTCTCTTCAAACGCAGCACCAATATCTTTAGACTGTTGAATTCCCACATCACTGAGTTTGCGTTGGGTTTCGCAGTCATCCAAGCTCATGTCAGGGTCGGCTTGGTCGGCATAATCTCTGACGGTTTGGGCATGGCGAAAGTAAATAACGTGACCGCCAGCTTTAAGAGCGTCAAGGAGTTCTCCACCACTCAATTTATCTTCAAAGTCTGCATTCGCCTGCTCGCCCGGACTGAGTTCGCCGTCTTCGGAAGCCGCTTCACTAGAATCTGCGTTATCTGCTGCAACATCATCGGTAGCAGGACGACAGGCGATCGCAAAGGAAGCTGCCAGCCCGAGGGTAATGAGGAGTTTTACGGTTTTGAGTCGCTTTGTCATAATTTTCAACCTTATTTGAGTAGAGACTACGATTAAGCCTTGACTTTAACACTGATGTCAAAGTTTAACATGAGCGAGTTGAGATTGGAGGTATCTCCCATGATTCGCCAGCTTGCCCCTTTCGGCAAACTACGCTACTGGCTGAACGCTTATCCCGAAGCGATCGCCGCCCTAACCTGCGCTCTACTCACTTTCACAGGCTGGCTTGCCCTGAACCAGAGTTGGCTGGGTTGGGGTATCTGGATGTTAATGGCCGCCTATATCATTGGCGGTCGCGATTCTTGCTGGGACGGGCTGAAAACCCTCTGGCAGGAGCGGGAATTGGATGTTGACCTGTTGATGATCGTCGCGGCGATCGGTGCGGCTATCTTGGGGTTTTGGCAGCAGCAATATTATCTTCTCGTGGATGGGGCGGTGCTGATTTTGATTTTTGCTACAAGTGGCGCTCTCGAAAGCATTGCCATGCACCGGACGGAACGCAATATTCGCAGCCTGATGCAGTTAACGCCCGATACCGCCCGCATTCTGCAAGATACCCAAGAACGAACGATCGCCACCGAGGCATTGCAAATCGGCGATCGCATCCTCGTCAAACCGGGGGAAATCGTTCCCACGGATGGCATTATTCGCGAAGGTCGCAGCACCCTCAATCAAGCCCCTATTACTGGCGAATCCCTGCCCCAGTCCAAAGGATGGGGAGATGAGGTCTTTGCGGGCAGCATTAACGGGCAAGGCGCTTTGCTGGTCGAGGTTCACAAGCCGCCCCAGAGTAGTTTGATTCAGCGCATCATTCAACTGGTAGAGCAGGCCAAAACTTCCCAACCCCCCTCCGTACAGTCTTTAGAACGGTTCGAGCGCGGTTATGCCCGATGTATCGTTGCGATCGGCCTTGCCCTCGCCGTTTTGCCCCCCTTTATCCTGAATTGGACTTGGGAAACGACGATTTATCGAGCGCTGATCTTTCTAGTGGTAGCTTCTCCTTGCGCCCTGATGGCGGCAATTATGCCCACCCTGCTTTCCGGTATCGCTCGCGGGGCGCGACAGGGGATTTTATTTAAAGATGGGGCGCAGTTGGAGACGATGGGACGGGTGCAGGCGATCGCCTTTGATAAAACCGGCACCCTCACAACTGGGGAATTAGAGGTGAGCGAAGTCATTCCCGCACCAGATTCCAACGAAGAGGAAGTCATTCGTATTGCCGCCTCCTTAGAAGCCTATTCCGAGCATCCCCTCGCTCGCGGCATTCTCCAAGCTGCCAAAACTCGGGAAATTGCCTTACTCGAAGCGATGGAGGTCGCAGCAGAAGTAGGAGCGGGCATTACGGGCAGTCTCCAAGGTCAGCGCGTTGCGGTGGGTAAAGCAAAATTTGCCCTTGGAGGTTTGGAGGATATTCCCCCCGCACTCCATGACGAGAGCCAGCGTCTCGAAGCCTCGGGACAAACGGTAATTTGGGTCACAAGGGGCGATCGTTTGCTTGGTTTGTTTGCTATTCGCGATCGCGTGCGTCCTGCTGCGGCCGAGTTGCTCGGGGCGCTGAAAGATGCGGGCATTAAAGCAACGGTCATGTTGACGGGAGATAATGCCCCAACGGCTCGCGGGGTGGCTCGCACCGTCGGCGTGGATACCACTTACTCGGATCTCCTCCCCGAAGATAAAGTCGCGATCGTCGAGCGACTCCAACAACAATACGACACTGTAGCCATGGTGGGAGACGGGATCAATGATGCACCTGCTTTAGCTCGTGCCTCGGTGGGTATCGCCATGGGGGGAGCGGGTAGCGATGTGGCACTGGAGACAGCAGATGTCGTCCTCATGGCCGATCGCCTCGAAGAACTGGTGCAGGCGATTCGCATTGGCAAAAAATCCCAGCGCATCATCCGGCAAAATATCGCCCTTGCCTTGGCTTCGGTAGTTTTATTGCTGCTGGCTAACTTTTTCGGCTGGCTGACTTTGCCGGCAGGCGTTCTCGGTCACGAAGGTTCGACCTTATTAGTCACCCTCAACGGCTTGCGAATGCTCCGCTAGAAACCGAGGGCGATCGCGGCTTAAAATGACGCTTTAAATAGCAGGCGAGCCGTAAAGGGGAGACTGAAATTCCCCACATTATCGGCTCCAAAGGTAAAGCCCGAAGTGATAAAGCGAGTATCGAAAATATTATCCGCGATAAAATAGATCCCGTAATCGTCGAATTCGTAACCCAAAGTAGCATTGACGGTGGTTACGGTTTCTTGCGAGATCGTGTTTGTTTCTTCTGTAAAGTAACTCCCCAAGGTACTGAGTTCTGCCCTCGCAAAGAGTCCCCAAGGCGCGCGGTATTGGGCGGAGAAATTAAAGGTATATTCTGGAGCGAAAGAGAGTCGATTGCCGTCTAGGGTTTGTCCGGTGAAGGGATTGAAAAAACTATCGTACTCCGCATCGGTATAACCAAAGCCTGCCGTGATATCCAACCCATCCATAGGTCTGGCTTTTAACTCTAACTCCAAACCCGTAATACTGGCTTGGGCGTTGGCAATATTGCGCACGATCCCCGTTACATCTGCGAGACCGACTTGGAAATCGTCAATGGAACTGTGGAATAGAGCCAGATTGGCAATGAGGCGATCGTCAAACCAAGCGGTTTTAACCCCTAATTCGTAATTCCAAGAACGCTCCTCAGCGATCGCCAGTACATCGCTGCTTTCTGCTCGATAATTGAGTCCGGCGGGCTTGTAGCCTCGGGTAACGCTACCATAAAGCGTTGCGGAAGGACTGACTTCGTACTCGATCGCCAAACGCGGTAAGAGTTCGTCACTACTGTTTTCCTCCCCGCTAAAGGTCGTCCCAAACGGAATTGTTGTTGAAGAGCCATCCAGTTCGTAATTGCGCCGCCGATCCATTGTCACCGTCGAGGAATCATAGCGCAAACCTAAAGTGAGAGTGAGGGGATCGACGGGTTGGTAACTGACTTGACCGAAAGCCGCAACGGTCGTTTGGTCTAATTCAGCAGACGTGCGATCGAATCCGGCTCCTGGAAAGCCGAAGAGAGCCGCCGCCGTACTGCTGTAACGCAAACCGTCGTTGACGTTATTAAAAAGGCGATTTTCAAAATAGCCGCCGATCAGCCATTGCCAGCGATCGCCCGACTGGGATGGCGATTGAAAGCGCAATTCCTGACTGAATACCGTTGAATTGTTGGTGGAAACGCCGACAAATAGATCGGTTGTTGTAAAATCGGCATCAAATTCTACGTTTTGCTCGGAGTAGCGACGAGCCGTAATAGCAGTAGCTTCAAAGTTCGGATTGTTATAACCAATTTTGAGCGCTTGGCTATTCGTGCTGAGGCTGCTGAAATTATCAAAATCTTGGGAGACGCTAAACAGATCGTCTTGGTCGAGCAGTTGAACAATGGGAGTTTCATTGGCATTGCTATCGTAATAACCATGAAAAGAAATTTCCCAATCTTCGTTAGGAGTCCAGAGTAATGTCCCGCGAACATTGGCCGCCGACATATCGCCAACCTCGCGATCGAAAGCGGTATTAGTAATATAACCATCTCGGGCATTGATCTGTCCCGACAAGCGCAAAAAGAGGTTATCTTCGTCGAGGGGAGCGCTAACGGCCAGAGAGGCGCGACGTTGGTTAAAGGTTCCATAATCAGCCGAGAATTTGCCTTCTACCTCGTTACTCGGTCTTCGGGTAATAATATTAACCACCCCGGCTTGTGCATTTCTGCCATAGAGGGTATTTTGCGGCCCGCGCAATACCTCAATCCGCTCGATATCGATCAGATCGATATCCAAATACGCCCCATTATCATAGGGAATATCATCGACAAAGAACGCCACGCTATCTCGATTGAGAAAGTTGCTATTCGATAAGCCTCGAATGGAATAAGATGTGAAAAAGCCCGAGGCACTTCCTTGACCAAAAATCGAAAAGTTGGGGGTATTTTCGGCAATACTATCTAAAGAGTCAAGATTGGCATCTTCGATTTCTTCTTCTGAAAAGGCAGTGATACTAATGGGCACATCTTGAATGCTTTCTTCAAATTTATCGGCAGTCACGGTAATAATTAGCGTGTCCCCGAGAAAAACAAACAGATTAATGCTTAATTGTCCGTCACTCTGAAAGACTTCCGTAATTTCCGGCGCGTCGAATTCCCCCGTCAAAATGGCTTGAATACTATCTTCCGTCGGAGAAATCACTTCCAGAAAATCCACACCTTCCACGGGATTTTCCCGTTCGATATCTTCCCCCACCAGACGGGCATTATTAATTTCAATAATCAGGCGATTATCTTCTATGGTTTGAAATAGTTCGAGAGTCTCCTGAATGTTACCATCCAAAAGAATCTCTAATCCTTCTTCTGTCTCATTAAGAAGTACGTCGGTAATTTCGGCAATCGAGGTGGCTTCGCTGGCGATCGGCTCGTCTGTGGCAGGCACGAGTAAGTTAATGCTAACTCGTTCGTCGGTTTGCGTCACGCCGGTAATTTCTGGGGCAGCGATCGCACCCGTTAAAATTGCTTGTATAGTATTCTCAGTCAGCGAAATGACTTGTAAGAAATTTACTCCTTCTACAGGGTTTTCTTGTTCGAAATATCCACCAATCAGATAGGCATTATTGATATTAACAATCAGGCGTTTTTCTTCTATGGTTTGAAATAGTTCGAGATCCCGTTCGATATTGCCTTCTAAAAGGAGTTCTAAACCTGTTTCGGTTGGATTGAGAAATACGTTCGCAATTTCAGCGATGGGAGTGGCTTCATTGGCGATCGCTCCCTCAGTAACAGAGAGATTAATACTGATTTGCTCGTCGGTTTGCGTAACTCCGGCAATTGTTGGAACGGCAATCTCTCCAACAATAATAACTTGAATACTGTTCTCAGTTGAGGAAGTAACTTGTAGAAAACTTACCCCTTCAACGGGATTTTCCCGCTCGATATCTCCACCAAGTAGACGCACATTATTAATATCAAGAATGAGGCGATTTCCTTCTTCAGCTTGAAACAGTTCGATATTATTGCCGCTACTACCATCTAAGATAATTTCTAATCCTTCCGGAGTTGTTTCAACTCCCACATTGGTGATTTCAATAATTTGAGCGAGCATACTTTGAGAAGAGACGATCGCGATCGCGGGTGCTACCCACAATACGTGCAAGTGATGGAGATTTTTCATTATGGGTTGCATCGAATGGAAACTCGTAATGGGGAATCAGGAAAATCAAGCGAGGGATTGACCCATCAATAGAAAAAAAGATTAAGCAATTTTCTGGGAATGAGTCTATTACAATCGCGGATTTTTTTTGTCCCAAACGGATCGATTGATGAAATTGTTGGTCGATCGCTCTTCTTAAGAAATATTTTTGTTTGCACCATTGTGCCTTGCTATAGACTTAATTGAAAGTATTTTGCAATTAGAAGCGATCGCGCCCGAAAATCTATGACAATCGCATTGAAATTTCCCCCGAATGCAATGCAGCAAGGCTTCCCCAAGCTCCTAGAGCAGATGAATGTTGCCGATTTATATCGTTACGAACTAGAGGGGACAACGGCTCGACTGGAGTGGTTAAAAACCATCGGGCGCGGTTCGGTACGTTTTGTATCTCTTCGTCCGGGCTTGCATATTTCGGTGGAAGACTACCAGATGAAAGAAGATTTGGTCATGCAGGGGCAACACTTGTATACCGATCCGCTTAAGCTCTATTTTCTGATTTCTGGGGAATTACAGGGTGTTGTTGGCTGTCCGGCTTCTCCTTTTGTGTTGCAGGCCGGACAAAATTGCTTGACGGCTTGCGGCGGCGATCGCCCTCACATCACTTATTATGCCGATCGCGCTTATCTCGCCGTTACCATTTTAATTACTCCCGAATGGTTGAGGATGTTTTTTGAAGGGGAGTTGAAGTTACCGCAGCCATTACTACGGGCGATCGAGCCTTCCGCCGAAACATTTTTTCATGCGGGTGAAACTTCGCCCGCCATGAAGATTGCCCTACACCAGATTTTACATTGCCCCTATGATGGCGCGATCGGGCAAATGTATATGGAAAGCAAAGTTCTCGAACTGGTCGCCCTCAAGCTGTCCCAAATTGACGATCGCGCAAACTTGCTACCCGGGGGGATCTCGTTGCCGCCTCGAGATCTGGACTGCATCCATAATGCAAAAGACATTCTCATTGAGAATATAGACTTTCCCCCGTCCCTGCTGGAATTGGCTAAAAAAGCGGGAACTAATGACTATAAGCTCAAAATTGGCTTTCGTCAGGTCTTCGGCACGACAGTATTCGGCTATCTTCGCAACCAACGCATGGAACGAGCGCGCCAACTGCTGGTCGAGAAACAAATGAATGTTTCGGAAGTCGCGCAGAGTGTCGGTTACAACAGTCTCAGCAGATTTAGTAAAGCATTTAAACATTACTTTGGCATTACGCCCAAAGCCTACCAAAAAAACTCCTAATCCCGCTCAATTGTGGTTAATCATGTCTCAATCTCCTGTCTAAAAAGTCTTGGATTCCTCTTTAACCGTCTGACAGTAGCGATCGAGGGCGTTTTCAAGGGCAAAATAGGCGGGTTTGGGTTGAAAGTCGCGATCGAAGGTGCAAGGGGTGGAATGGCGATCGCGTTGGGGGGGTTTGTAAAAGGCATGGCGATCGCATTCCATCGCGCGGGGGTATGGAGGCGATAATCAAGGTAAATGAGGGTCGCATCGGGATCGGCTTCTCGCGCCCATTGGAAGCATTTGGGGATGAAGTTTTCGATTTGACTCCAGACGGATTTACGAATTTTGCCGCGATCGTCGATCGCTTCGTTGACCACATCCCAAGCCGTACAAATGCCTTTATAGCGATCGACAGTGGTGAGGATATGATCCCGCAAAACAGCTTCGAGTTCGGGGATGGTGAGTTTTCGCAGCCAAGAAGCGGTACTCATGTGCCAGCAGAGGCAGTGACCCCGCAAGGTGAGATGGTGAGTTTTAGCAAATTCGGCAATGCGATCGCTTCTCTCGAAGTTGTAGCGATGGCGATCGCCGCGAATAATATTAAATTTCATCTCCCATTCGGGAACGAGAAAATCGAATTCGCGAGAGAGAAGAGTATGAAGAGGAGAGTTTTCTTCGAGGAGGGCTTGATGCGTGATACTGCTGCCGATTTTGAAGTTAGGAAGGAAGTTTTTCAGGGGCATGATGCGATCGCTTTTGCGGGCTGTGTTATTTCTATTTTAAATTGCCATTGACAGAGGCAATTTAAAAAATCTCTGAGTTGGCATAAGATAAAATTTGTTAATCTAAACAAAGATAGAGCAATTATACAAACAAAATAGACCGATGAAAATAAATACTTTATTTTCTTATTTGGCTCTGGGATGGATGGGAGGAATGTTGTTAAAGGGATGTGCTGTTTCTCCTGAAGTTAAAGCAACACCTCTTCATTCTTCTCTCACTATTTTGGTCTCTCCAGTAGAAAAGCTATCGCAAACTTTAGCGGATTCGTTGGTGGAAGAGTTATCATTTGTGGAACAGTGTCAGCAGCGAGAGAGTTTTTCTCCGGCATTGCGCCATACGATTGAGGTTTTATTAGTACAAGCAGGGGAAAGCGATTGTAGTCGCGCCGATCGACGGTTGAGGGAGATAACATTTCTCGATCTCAAAAGTGGTAAAATTCGCGATCTGAGACCTTTAAGAAATCTACCAAATTTAATCGAACTCCACTTAAGTCTTAACAGGAATCTCTCGCACCTTCAATCTTTGTCGTCTTTGACTCAATTAGAAATACTATATCTCGCTAGTAGTAAAATTGAAAATATAGAACCATTAAGTTCTTTGACTCAACTCAAATTACTTTCACTGTCTGGGAATCAAATCACAGATATTACTCCTTTGGCTAATTTATATCGTCTCGAAGTTTTATATCTGGGGGAAAATTATATTCAAGATATTCATCCTCTGAAGAATTTACTGCAATTAATCACGCTGGATATTCGTCCAGCCGAGGGGAGTATAATTCAGATTCGCGACATATCACCCCTCTCCAAATTAGTAAAGTTGAGAGAATTAGATCTACCTCGTCAAGGTATTAGCGATCTCACACCACTTCAGAATATGACAAATTTAACTATTCTCATTTTGTCTGATAACTCAATTTCTGATTTAACACCAATAGCTAATCTAGTTCGTTTAAAAATATTATGGCTTCGGGGCAATAATATCCAAGATATCAGACCTTTAGCTCAACTAATAAAACTAGAATATCTTCTTTTGGGAAGCAATGAAATTAGTGATATTACTCCTTTAGAAAAACTGACTCGATTAAAAAAACTCGGTTTGCACTCTAATCCTATCATTGATGCTAGTCTTTTAACTAATTTGCCCGATTTGCAAGAGCTTGGTATCAGTTTATCTTGCCTTGTTCAACCTATATCAACCTGTCGTGCAATTGATGGACGGTACTAAACTCCTCTCTCAAATTTATAGGAATTGGAAATTTAACCAAAATAAAAATTACCACTATAATACTCAGGTAGGATATTGCTCCAACCTCCTTGTGGAAAACTTGGATTTTGGCTAGAAATTTTGTTATTCTAAACAAAGATAGAGCAATTATACAAACAAAATAGACCGATGAAAATAAA
>JBCCVR010000120.1:0-23651 GCA_039194995.1 Cyanobacteria bacterium P01_E01_bin.42
GTGCAAATCTTGAGGGTGCAAATCTTGAGGGTGCAAATCTTGAGAGTGCAGATTTGAAAAATATTTCTTGGGACAATCGCACGAATTGGGAAGGTGTAAAAAATCTTGATAAGGCTCGAAATATTCCAGAAGACCTAAAAAACGAACTATCAGATTGAGCCATGAGCAAACAATCGCCGCTTCTCAAGCCACATAATCAGACAGGCGATCGCTGTTGGGGTGAAAAAGTCGTTCTAATGCCTGCTCTAACTCCATTGGCAAAACCGCAAACGATAGGATTCCTCGACGCGATCGCACCGCTCGCGACAAACCGCAAAATTAACCCCATAATTGAAGAGCAACGCCGATAAACGATCGCGAGAAAAGATGAGCAAAAAAACAATCGTTGGCATGGCCAGCAGCTACAAAGGACTGGTACAAGGAGATTGGCTGTGGAAGCAAACCCCCGAACCGATGGGAGTTTGGAAAAATGTTCAAATACTGGCGCGTCAGGAAAACCCAGATTTTCTCTTACTCTATAACTTAAATACTTTTCCCCAAGATATGCCCTTCACTTTACCTTGGCACAAGGCATGGCGGCGCAGCGAACAAAAGGCGCTACAGATCCGTAAAGACCTCGATACGGCAACCCGATCGCGCTTGAGTCAAGTGCCTCGCGATCGCACGATTTTTCTCTGGCGCGAGCCTCCTTTAGAAGAGGTCGTCGCCCGCCATAAATCTCTCTATCAAGACGCACAAAAATATTGCGGTCATGTCTCCGGACCCGATGACTTTGCCCCCATCTCCGACTATATGCCCGCAATTTGGTATCACGGCGATTCGTTTCGGGAGTTAAATGATATGCCCCCACCGCCGAAAATCCGTCGCTGTTCTTGGATTACTTCGGGAATTTCCCGGACTGCCAATCATCGCAAGCGCTTGGCATTCTTAAAATCCCTAGTGGAAAGCGACCTCGAATTGGATGTTTTCGGGCGCGGTTTGCCAGATTGGGCGAAGGGTTACGGACAAGTAAATAATAAGGCTCACGCCCTCAATTCTTATTATTACAACCTTGCCATTGAAAACTACGCCGAAAACGATTGGTACGTCAGCGAAAAACTCTGGGATTCTCTGTTGGGTTGGTGCCTGCCGATCTATTATGGTAGTTCGGCAGCCGATAAACTCTTGCCCCCGGGAAGTTTTTTACGCCTGCCATCTCAAGATGAAAAGGGTTTGGCTTATATTAAAGAAGTAACGGCCACCTTAGATGCGTGGCACGAGGCAAAAGACGCGATCGCAGAAGCCCGGCAGATTATTTTGCACAAGCTCAATCTGCTCGAATGGCTTTCTCAATTCGTTGCCGAACACAGTTAAATCTCATCGCTCGATCTCATATCGTTTTTTCCAGTTCTTTCATAAATAATTTTGATGGATGGAATTTGTACCCTTGCCAATGACCGGGTTTGCGATCAAACGATCGCGCTTCTGAATAGCATTGAAGCTATGTTAGGTGAGGAGTTTCCCGTTTGTATTTATCCCTATGACGATAATATCGAGCAGTTGAGTGCCGCGATCGCCCACCGTCCCAATGTGGAAATTTACAGCGATCGCCATTCGATGGAGACTTGGGATAGTTTTGTCAAAGCTGCATGGGATACCCATCCTACGGCTTTTCAACGATGGAATCGCGCTGGCTCTCAAGGCTATCATCGTATCGGCACCCATCGGCGTTATTGTGCGTTTGACGCGCCCTTCGATCGCTTTATGTACATGGATGCCGATACGGTTTTACTCGACGATCCCGCGCCTATTTTCGAGCAATTAGAGCATCATGATTGTGTCGTCTATGACTTTCAATTCAAAGATTTAACCCATGTTTATGAGGTCGATTCCCCTGCATTAACCCAGGTTTTTCCTCAAGAACGACTCGATCGCGAAATCTTTTGTTCGGGATTATATGCCAGCAAAAAAGCAGAATTTTCGTCAGAACAACGAGACTGGATTGTTGCCCAACTAAAAACGGGAGAGGCAGAAATTCTCTATCCCATGGCTCCCGATCAAACGTTGATTAATTATATGATGATGCGATCGGGCAAGTCTATTTACAATTTAGCCTTAGAATTGCCAAGCGATCGTGCGACTGGATGCAGCGTCACTTCTCCGCATTTTCAAATGCAGGATAATCTTGTTTACGATAAAGGCGTTCGCTTGACTTATTTGCATTATATCGGGATTTCTTCTCGCTTTTTTGCCCGATTGTGCCAAGGCGAAAATATCGATTTCCCCTACCGCGATATCTTTCTCCATTATCGCTATCTCCACCAACCCGAAAAGCGTCCGAAACTCTTGGGAAAACCGAAACCTTACAACGCATCACCAGGCTTTTTCCAGAAAGTAAAACGAAAATTAGGCATTTCCAATTGAGAGGTTTTCAAACATGACTCGCGGGATTTACATTACAGCTAACGATCGCGTGACCGAACAAACGATCGCGCTGCTCAACAGCATTCGCTATTACGACAAGGATACGCCAATTACCCTGATTCCTTTCGATGACAATTCTGAGGCGATCGCCAAACTTTTGAAGGAGCAATATAACGTTAAACTGTATGAAGATTTAGACTTTATGAATCGTCTGGCCCAGAAACTCTATGAAATTTTTGGGGAAGGCTTTTTCAATACTCCCAATAAACTGCGCAAGCAGGCTTGTTGGTTTGGCGAGTTTGATGAATTTCTCTATATCGATACCGATATTGTTGTTTTTGATAAGATTGTCGATAACCTAAACTATTTACAAGACTATGATTTTCTCTGTTATGACTACCAGCATATGGGAGGAATTACCAATGTTTTTACGCCTCAAGTTTTTACAGATGGCGTACTAAAAGAAGAAGACGCTCGGGGGATTTTTAATAGTGGTTGGTGGGCTTCCAAAAATAACCTATTTTCCGAACGGGATTTGTACGATATTTTTAAAGAATGCAGCGCTCATCCCGAATACTTTGACTTTTCTCAAAAGACCACCGATCAACCCATCCTTAATTATATTATTTTAACGAAAGTTCCCCGGCATTTTAATATCGTCCACCGTCCCGAGAAAGCTCCCGGAAGTTGGGCGGGAAGTCCTCAGTTTAAGCGCCGAGGAAATACCCTCTTCGATCCTAATTGCAATCAACCCTTACAGTATGTACATTGGGCGGGCATTCGCATCGAGCCGGGCTGTCCCTATTGGGATATTTGGAAACATTACCGTTATCTAAATGATGACAATCCGCCCCGCGATCCCTTCGGACAAAAGTGGCGGAGTCAAGGACAAAAATGGCTTCAAAGTTTGAAACAAACATTGAAAGGAAAAAGTTAGAAATTCACAACTCACCAATTCGCGATCGCTTTTTGAATTGGTGAATTGAATCAATTAGGCTTCAACTTTTAATAACACTTCCCCTTGCATCAAACGTTGAGCGGCATCGAGTAGAACATCTTCAACATAAGGCTTAGTAAAATAACCCTTTGCCCCTCGCTCTGCTGCGGCGATCTGATGCTTTTTAGCGCCGCGAGAGGTGAGCATGGCGACGGGAATTTTATTGAGTTCCTCATCATCTTGGAGTGTTGCAATGAGCTTTAATCCGTCCATCTTGGGCATTTCAATGTCGCAGAAAACAACATGAGGATTCAAACCGCCTTGCAATTTATCAAGGGCTTCTTTGCCATCCCGAGCCTGTTCTACGTGATAGCCTGCCTTTTCAAACGTCATCGATAAAAGCGATCGCACTGTCACCGAGTCATCGATGATGAGTACCTTGGGTTGACCGTCAAACGAGTGCGTAGGCGGTTGTGGGTTTCTGACCTCTGGGGAAGGACTGGGGGCGGGTTGTTGGTGTGTAACGGGTGCTTGGTGACTGCTTGCACTGAGCGAAGTCGAAGTGGTGACTGGTGACTGGTGACTGGTGACTGTTGAGGTGGATGCAGTAATGCCGGACTGGCGAACGCTATTTTTCAGCAACACTTCCCCATTGCGAATGCGATCGGCTGCTGCAAGTAGTTCTTGTTCGACGTAAGGTTTGGTAAAGTAACCGCTTGCCCCGCGTTCCGCCGCAACCTTGCGATGGCGTTCTGCCCCGCGAGACGTTAACATCGCCACAGGAATGCGCTTGAGTTCTTCATCCTCATAGATTTTGCCCAATAACTCCAACCCATCCAAGCGAGGCATTTCAATGTCACAGAGGGCAAGATCGGGCAGGAGACCGCCTCTGAGTTTTTCCCAGGCTTCTTTCCCATCCCGCGCCTGTTCCACGTGATAGCCCGCATTCTCAAAGGTCATGGAGAGGAGCGATCGCACCGTGACCGAATCGTCGATAATCAGCACTTTAGGCTGAATAATCATGGTTTCCGAGGCTTGAATGAGGGTCGGCGGATCGGCAGATACGGGTTCGGGGTGTTTTTTCGGTCGAACTTCGCGGACTTTACGGGTGCTACCTTCCAGCAAAACTGCCCCGTCGATCATCCGTTCGGCAGCATCGAGAAGGACTTCTTCTAAATAAGGCTTGGTAAAGTAACCGCTTGCGCCCAATTCCGCCGCGACTTTGCGATGGCGATCCGCACCGCGAGAGGTGAGCATGGCCACGGGAATATCGCATAATTCTTCGTCTTTTTGCACCCGTCCCAAAAATTCCAAACCATCCACCCTCGGCATTTCGATGTCGCAGAAGACAATATCGCAGGGCATCCCCGATCGCAATTTGTCCCAAGCGTCTTGACCGTCCCGTGCCTGTTCCACCCGATAGCCGGCTTTGCTGAAACTCATGCTCAACAGTTCCCGCACGGTGATGGAATCGTCTACGATCAAAACGATGGATTCGTCTTGGAGAGAGGAGGTATTGGTATCGCGATCGCCGGATCCTACGGTTTCCCAGAGGGTGCTGCCCATATCCTTGCGGATGCGACCTTCGGAAATCTCGATCAACTCCAAGACATCGGCGATCGCCATGATTTTCCCATCCCCTTGTACCGTCGCGCCAGCAATTCCGGCGGGTTTGGGAATCGGCCCGTAGAGTTGTTTGATGACGATTTCTTGTTCCCCGACCACTTGATCCACGCCAACGGCGATATGACTACCCGAACCCCGCAAAACAACGACGGAAAGAACATTTTCCTCTCGCTTGCCCCCATAGAGATTGCTGCGACCGATACGACGGTTATAAGAGAGCAATTCTGAAAGGTGAGAATAGGGCAGAAGCGAATCTCGCCACGGGACGCACATCTGACCTTGAGCATTACGTTGCAATTTCCGGTGGGGCAGGTCGATCATATCCTCGACCCCGTCCAAGGGGAAAGAAATCGGAGAATTTTCGCTAACGCAACAGAGGGCTTTACAGATACTTAGCGTTAGAGGTAAGCGAATGGTAAAGGTCGTACCTTTGCCCAATTTAGAATCGATGCTGACCGCCCCGCGAATTTCATTGATACTGGTGCGCACTACGTCCAAACCCACACCCCGTCCGGCAAAATTGTCCGCTTGGTCTTTGGTACTGAATCCCGGATGGAAGAGCAAATCGTAAACGTCCAAGCGAGAGAGACGCTTGGCGCGAGCGCGATCGATCAGTCCTTTCTGGATGGCTTTTTGTTTGACCCGCTCCGGATCGATTCCGCCCCCATCGTCGGAAACCGAAATTACGGTTTGGTTGCCCTGCTGCATAGAACTCACTTTAATATGTCCGATTTGCGATTTTCCAGAAGCCAGACGGACTTCCGGCGCTTCGATACCATGAGTGAGAGCATTATTGACTAAATGGGTCAAGGGGTCGGACAGGTGTTCCAAAATCATTTTATCGATTAGGGTTTCCTGTCCTTCCAGTTCTAAGTGTGCTTGCTTGTTGAGTTGCGGGGCAATTCGGCGCACGGCAAGGGGAAGACGGCTTGCAGTATTGCCAAAGGGAATCATGCGGGATTTGGTCAGCCCTTCTTGTAATTGAGAGGTCACTTGTCGCAGGGTTCGCGCCACCTGATCGATATCGTCTACGAGGAATTGAATATCAGAAGCCGATTCTCGCACTCGTACGATCATTTCAATCGTTTCTTGAGCGAGTTCGTGGAACTTACTAAAACTATCCATTTCTAGCTCGTCAAAGCTGCTATTATCAGCATCTGTCGTGGCGGTTGGATGGGCAAAATCATTAGTTTTCTGGGCATGATACTCCCGACGGCTGCGGAGGAGGGCGTTTTCTAAGAGAGAACGTTCGTATAAATCTTGCATTCTTCCCCCAACATCGCTTAAATTCTGCACTTGGTGCATTAAGCTATCGAGGAATTGTCGCAAGCGCTCTTCGTCTCCTTCCAAACTGTTCCGATTGACCACCAATTCCCCTACAAGGTTGCTGAGGTTGTCCATCTGTTTGACAGGAACTTTCAAACTGGCTTCGACTTTGGGTTTATTGGTTCTGGAACGGGTGGGGCGCTGCGATCGCTTCGATTCTAAGGGGATTTCCCCGGCTTGCTGTTGTGCCTCTCGCAGCATGGCTTCTACATCATCAAAGTCTTCCTCTGGCGCTTGTGGTGCTGCTGTTTGAGTTTCGGGAAAACTGGTGACTGGTGACTGGTGACTGGTGACTGGTGACTGGTGACTGGTAACGGGTTGAGTTTCAAGAAGGCTTTCGAGTTCGGTAAATGTGGTGACGACGTGCAAATCTTTGGCACTCAATGGGGGTTTTTCGAGGAGCGCTTCCAGTTCGTCGAGGCGATCGTAGTAGTTGAGGTCGCTATCTAATGTTGGGGCATTCTCTTCTACTGATGGTGCGGTTTCCGCGATCGCTGCTGCCAAGTCGTCTTCTGAAGGACTTGCTTTTGGAGGAGTCAGGATTTCTTCGGTTTCGCCCAAAAGGTCATCAATAGTATTGGTATCCGCGAGAGATAGCAGCTTATTTTCCGGCTCGCTTCCGATGTCCAGTAAAGCTGCCAAGTCGTCTTCTGAAGGACTCGCTTTTGGAGGAGTCAGGATTTCTTCGGTTTCTCCTAAAAGGTCATCAATGGTATTGGCATCCGCTAAAGATAACACCTCATTTTCCGGCTCGCTTTCGATGTCGAGTAAAGCTGCCAAATCGTCCTCTGGGACATCATTCTCTGTCAAGGCGAAGGCTTCCCCAGTTTCTCCTAAAAGGTCATCAATAGTATTGGCATCTGCGAGAGATAGCACCTCATTTTCCGGCTCGCTTTCAATGTCGAGTAAAGCTGCCAAGTCGTCCTCTGAGGCACTTTGCTCTGTGGGAGCAAAGATTTCCTCCGTTTCTCCTAAAAGGTCATCAATGGCATTGGTATCTGCTAGAGATAGCACCCCATTTTCCGGCTCGCTTTCGATGTCGAGTAAAGCTGCCAAGTCGTCCTCTGGGATATCATTCTCTGTTGGGGCGAAGGTTTCCTCAGTTTCTCTCAAAAGGTTGTCAAGATTATCCGTTTCTGCTTGCTGGCTATTGGCTTCTTCTGCAAACAGATCCTCTAACTCTAATTCGGAGGACATTTCCTGAACGGATAGTTCTCCTGCATCCATTGCGAACAAATCGTCGAGGGCTGTTTCAGAAGGCTCTCCTTCATCGAGTGGGAATAAACCCAGATCGGCAAATTCGTCTGTGGAAGATTCCGAAATGCTCTCCGAGATTGCAGTTTCGGGAATATTCTCTAATAAAGCGTCGAGATCTGTAAGTTCCGATTTGCGATCTGTCATGTTGTCATCCCCCTCGATAAAAGCAATAAAGTCATCATCCCGTTCTGCGGCCACAGGCGCGTCAGCCTCCAAAGAACTGATGGTAATTTCTATATTGTCTCCTGCTTCTGCCGTTGGGGTTGCCAAAACTTCATCGAATTCTGGTGTTATTGCTTGGCTTTGGTTTTGACTGTTTTTGCGAGGTTGGGGATGAGAAGGATCGCCAAAGGCCATTTCGGGAGTTTGACCGCTTAAAAAGGCTTCGAGATCGTCCATACCGTCAAGGCCATCATCTTCCCCACTTAACAAGGCATTAAATTCATCATCCGCGATCGCTTCTCGATGGGGGTTTGCGTCGGGCTGGGAAGAGACGGTTTCGCCGATCGGGGCCTCATCTTGAACGATGGTTTCAAAGGGATCGAAATCTTCCAATTCAAACTCGGTGTCTGTTGGGGGAGCAGCCGTAGAAATATCGAGCAGATCGCTCATATCTTCCCAGTCGGACGCTTCTGGCAATTTTTCTGGCGTTTGAGGTAAGGGTGGTGCAATGTTTGGCGGTGCAGTTTCTGCTGCGCGATCGGGGCTATCTAAGGCGAAAGAATCGCTGGCGAGTAGGCCGTCCGCATCACCATTGCTGTCAACATCGTAGAAAATATCGTCTAAATCTTTGTTGAGATCGTCATCGAGGCTTTGGCTAATACTGGCAGGTTCTCGATTGGTCTTGGCGGTAGAAAACGCTGTTGATTCTCCAGCAAATTCCCCAGCACCCGCGAGATTGTCTTCTTCAAAGGAAAATCCTTCACCAAATAAGTTATCGAGGGAATCAAAATTGGCCGCGGGATTTGCCGAATCGCTATTTGAGGGGGAGGTAAAGGCAAGAAGATCGCCATCGCTTTGAGACTCCGCACTGCGATCGCTTTGGGAATCGATGAGTTCTGTTGCTTCTTCTGCCCAATCACCGCCAAATAAATCTTCTAGTTCGTGTTTAAGGTCGGGATCGGCATCTACAGACCCGCCGGGGGTTTCCGTATCGAATAATTCTCCGAAATCAGTGTCTGTAAAGGATGAATCTTCTGGAGCGATGAAAACGTTGGAATCAAGATTGTTAGAATAGAGAACTTCTTCTTGCCAAGTTTCTGCAAAGTCGAGGGAATCTTCTTCAAATAAATCCGCCAGATCGTTTAATTCATTGGCAGTGGCGGTCGAAATTTCTTCTGAAGTGGTGAGGGGAGCAACTTGGCGGGCGAGATTCTGAAGTTCGCGACTGGAGGCAATTTGACTGCCTTCTCCTGCCACCAAATGGGCGACGGCTTCTTTGAGATCGCGAACGATGTAGCGTGCGGTCGTTGAATAGTTATTTTTAGGATAGGCGATCGCGGTTTGAGCAATTTCGAGAAAGTGGGTCCATTCGCGCCGCGTTGAGGATTGTTCTAATTTGGCGAGGTGACGGCACAGACTTTGAATATGAGCGCGTCGTTCGGGGGAATCGCCTTGGTTTTGTAATTCGCCAATTTCAGCGAGGGCGTTGAGCACTTCGACTTGCAGGGCTTGGGGCAGGGAAGGCGTACTACCATCAACAGTGGTTTTCCCCGTTGCCAATTTTTCCAAATGTCCGGAGATGCGATCGAAGAGGGGTTCGACTTTCCCAATGACGGTTTTTGCAAATTCTTCGGGCAGGCTTAAGGTTTCTTCTAGCTTGTTAACTAGGGTGTCTAAGGCGTTGTAAACATTAGAAATTAGATCGGTCAGGGTGGCATCGACGGTTAACGGAGATGATTTGAGAAATTTAAAGTAATCTTCAAGGCGATGGGCGGTCACGCGGATGCTTTCCAACTCCAACATTGCCGCCCCGCCTTTAATCGAATGCGCGCCGCGATAAATTTCTTGAATTTGCTCGGGATCGTCTACCGTGGCTTGGAAGTTTTCCAAACTCTGGGCGATGGCTTCCAGGTGTTCTCGAGCTTCCGCGATAAAGTATCCAGTAATTTTTTTAATTTGTTCCGCATCCATTCCCCGCTTTTCTCGAGCCCGAATCTTGGCTCCCTCCCTTCATAGTTCAATTTAGCGAATATTCCTGCGATCGACATCCTCTGGTGAAAAATTTATGGCGATCGCGATCGCGATCGCTCTGTTTGAGTAATCCAAGTCGCCTGCTGTTTCGATCGCGATCGCAAGGATATTCAGGTCGCATCACATTCCTAGAACCGGGGCTTCATGGAAAATAGTCATATGTAAAAAACTGGTAAAGTTTATGTTGCGCGTTTTTGATTCTTCGCCTCGTCTGATTCCGGGTGCTCTCCCGGACTTATTCGCCCGAGTCAGCCAAGCCGGAAAAATTACCATCGCCGATCGCTACGGTTTAATGGCAGCAATTTTGGATGATTCCCTAGGAGAGGAAGAGAAGGCAGCAATTGACCGATTGTTGAGAGCGACTCGCACGGGGCGAATGAAGGTGGTTGACGAAATTTCTTTAATGCGTTAATGGTTATTAGCTATTGGTTGTTGTGTAACTTACTAATAAATGCAACTTACCAATAAACTCGTCATGAGATTTAGACATAAAACTCAAACATAAAAAGGTCCGGAGTCAACGCCTATCACAAGCATCCCGTATTGCTGCTCCTTCCGGTCTGACAAGGTTAGGGCGTTGCGATCGCATTGATTATCCGGATTGTTTTCTAGTCTAGCATCTTCTTGGATTGATTATTGGTTGTCGCGCAATTTACCAATAAACTTATCCTGAGACTTAGGTAAAAGACTCAAACAAAAAATTTAGACATAAAACTCAAATATAAAAAGACCCGGAGTCAACGCCTATCACAAGCATCCCGTATTGCTGCTCCTTCCGGTCTGACAAGGTTAGGGCGTTGCGATCGCATCGATCCGGATCGTCTTCTAGTATAACATCTTTTTGGCGTTTAATTCTCAGTTTCTTCTGAAGATTGCTCGCTGTTATCGGGTTGTGCTTCTTGCTTTGCTAACAATCTCTCTTGACGTTTCTGGCGATCGGTTTTAAGAACGTCATCTAGAACTTGTTTGGCCTGTTCCATTTTTTCGAGATTGCCTTGGTAGATTTCCAAATCTTTTTGCATTTTTTCCACGGGTAAATGCAAGCTATTGCCAATCTCCGCGAGAACCTTTTCTCGACGTTCCTCCTCCATAACGACTGCGCGATCGGCGGCTTCGAGTAATGCGTATAAACCGATGGCAAATAAGCGACTGTATTTGAAGTTCGCGGCAAAAGCGATCGATTTTAAGGTTTCATAGAGACGTTCGCCCTCTTCTAGAGAAACTAAAGCACTATTCCAAGATACCAATTGTTCAACTGATAAGCGTTGTGCGAGGGCACTCAGAGCCATTGCATCATCGCGATACTTTTGCGGTTCTTCCCCGATAGCCAGACATAATCCATTAAAAATAGAAACTTTATCTCGTTCCGGCTGATATCCGGCCATAAAGCGATCGAAAGCAGTAACCACACCCAATCCATAAATCGGATCGTACTGAAAATTGACATTGACCGATAGCAGGTGCATTTCTACCATCACTTCTTCGACAACACGCCGATAGATGGAGTTAATGGGACGAGCGTGGTGATTGTAAAAATTTTGTTTGGTATCCGAAAGCGTGCGAACGTTATCCACAAAGTCAACTCTAGACGAAACAGCTTTTCCTATTTTCTCATAGAATTTCGGATTGCAAGTACAAATCCCAAGACTGGATTCAGTCATCGGGATTTTGTCACATATTCGGCTCGACTCCTAGTTAGAATCCCCTTCGGAATAATATAGATAAGGACTCTCGTAAATCCGCGATCCTAACACAAGTTCTTCAGTGAGCAGGAAGATTACAACCCGCGATCTGAGGTTATATTGTTAAGGTTTTTAACCCCTCAAAATTCATTTAAGCTGTTCCGTTGCGCTCGGTTTCTAGGGCTTCTGTTTCGGTTTCGAATATTTCGAAGACCGAATCCATCATGGTGACTTCAAACACTAATTTGGCTTCGGGATGGACATTGCAAATGCGAAAACTCCCCTCTACTTTGTCGGCATCCCGCATTCCAGCGACTAGCGATGTCAAGCCCGAACTATCAATAAAATTTACCTGACTCAGATTGACGACAACGTGAGTACTGAGTTTGGAGATACATTCTTGCAATTTCAAGCGAAATTGCCAAGCGGTGGTAATATCCAAGCGACCGCTCGGTGCTAGGACGATTACTTTTGTCCCATCTTTGGTTGTATGGTCTTTTTGTTCGATGTGAATCACTCGTCAATTCGCCTCAAAAACTCAAGCTGTGTATCTTGGTTTGTGCCAGTAGCCTACCAAGCAACCTTATGATAAGGATTAACTCGGGACTTACTAGAAAGTTATTCTAGTAAGTTCTTCTGCAAAGTTCTTCTGGAAAATTCCACCCTAGCTTATCATCCCGAGGGAGCAATCAAAACGGTTTTGCCAAAAAACAATTTTTTGTTGGTGTTTTTTATCGGCCGCTTTTTTTTGCCGCTTTTTTCTCGACTGCGATACAAGCGATGGGCGGGTTTGTCGAACTCGCTTGCCGAATTCTTGATAGCCTTTCCGAGTGTATTTTAACACCCCAGTTCCTGTCAAACAGATATTTAACTGAAAATAGGGAATGTTAGTGGGAAGCCCAATTCACCCAATCTTGGGGTTTGAGGAAAGTTTCGTAGAGTTGAGCCTCTGGGGTATCGGCATCGGGAGCATAGCAGTATTCCCAACGAACCATTGGCGGCAGGGACATCAAGATTGACTCGGTGCGCCCGTTGGTTTGCAATCCGAAAATCGTGCCGCGATCGTAGACGAGATTGAATTCGACATAGCGTCCCCGTCGGTAGAGTTGGAAATCGCGTTCGCGATCGCCCCAAGTCATGGTCTGTCGTTTCTCGGCAAGAGGGATGTAGGCCGTTAAAAAGCCTTTCGCACAGCTTTGCACGAAGGCAAATAAGTCTTCCCAAGTACGCTGTGGGAGCGTTCCGATCGCACGACTGCAAGCGGCTGCCGCTTTATCGCGGTGGGGTCCGCGATAGAGTTCTCCCGTGCCATCTTGATAGTCAAAGAAAATTCCCCCCACCCCTCGGGTTTCTTGACGGTGCTTGAGATAAAAATATTCGTCGCACCAGGCTTTAAAAACGGAATAGTAATCGGGATGATGGCGATCGCAAATTTCTTTGAATGTCCGGTGAAAATGTTGGACATCTTCAGCAAAACCATAGTAGGGAGTCATATCGATCCCCCCGCCAAACCACCAGACAGGGCCTGCCTCAAAGTAGCGATAGTTCAGGTGAATCGTGGGAATATAAGGATTGAGGGGATGCAGCACCATTGACGTTCCCGTGGCATAGAAGCCGTGGCCTTCTGCTTCCGGACGCTGTTTGAGGATTGAGGGGGGTAATTGTTTCCCCCAAACTTCAGAAAAATTTACTCCACCTTGCTCGAAAATTCTGCCGTTGCGCATGACTCGCGATCGCCCTCCTCCCCCTTCTTCTCGCTGCCAAGCATCTTCGCGAAATTTTTCCGCCCCATCTAAGGCTTCTAAGCCTTGACAAATTTCATCTTGTATATCTTTCATAAATTGGCTGATGCGCGCTTGAGAATCAGCCGGAGGTGGGGCGGGCGTAACGGCACTGGCAGCAGAAGCAACAGTCATGGTTTTCCCTCTTTTGCAATAGAACATTCCGAATTGGAAATTGGAATGGTTTATTGTTTCACAAACTGCGAGGGTTAGAAGGCGACGCGATACAATTTGCAACAACTGCGATCGCGGGGTTCGGAGTGTCAAACCCCATGATTGTCCCCGCAAAACTGCAAATCGGGTGTAATTTGCCTAAAATAGATTCTTGCCCAATTGCGCCCGGCATCTCCCGAAGAGTTAGGGCGAAGAAGGGAATTTGCATTCGTCCCAATGTCGAGCCTTATTGTCACCCAGGGAGGATTGATTTGATTCTGAGTTTATCGTTCAAACTCCTGATCCGGCGGGGGAAAATCTTTTGTAAGTTCTCCCTCAACCAGCGCTATCGCGTTTTATGTCGCGCTTCGGTGGATGTTTTGTGGAAACAACTCGTTAATCTTGCCGATGTTTCTTGGCATCCCTTCATCGATCGCACCAATGCCCCCAAGGGGTTAATCGCCAAACCCGGACTGATCTATCAAGCCGTGACGCGCCTTACTCCCATTCCCGTACGGGTTTTTGTCGAGCGAGTGTCCCCGGGAGAACTCCTCAGCGTCAGATTTTTGGCGCTGCCGGGAATTGAAAACCGCGTCACTTACCAATTCGAGTCTACGGTGTGCGGCACTTATATTTCCTACTCCGTCACCATGCGGGGCTTGCTGTCGCCTTTATTGTGGTGGTGGGTTCGTCCCTATGTCGATCGCGTGGCTTCGAGTTTAGCTCGGGCCGCAGAAAGTGCGATCGCTTGATAAGATTTATGAAGAAGCGCGATCGCTTCGGAGTAAAAGAGGTTGAAGTTGAAGTGAAATCAGAAACCCCCCAAAAAACAGCATTGCCCGATCGCCAAGGCATCGCGGGCATCAAAAATATTATTGCCGTTTCTAGCGGCAAAGGCGGCGTGGGTAAAAGCACGGTTGCCGCCAATCTAGCCATTGCCCTCGCCAAAACCGGGGCTGCAACAGGCTTATTAGATGCCGATATTTACGGTCCGAATGCACCGACCATGTTGGGATTGACCTCAGCCAAAGTTGACGTGCAAAAAAACGGTCAAGGGCAAGATATCTTAGAACCGGCCTTTAACTACGGGGTTAAATTGGTCTCGATGGGCTTTTTAATCGATCCCGACCAGCCCGTAATTTGGCGCGGACCGATGTTAAATAGCATTATCCGTCAATTTCTCTATCAGGTGAATTGGGGGAATTTGGATTATTTGATCGTGGATATGCCTCCCGGTACTGGAGACGCGCAACTGACCTTCGCCCAAGGCGTTCCCATGTCTGGTGCGATTATCGTGACAACTCCGCAGACCGTTTCCCTCATTGATGCCCGTCGGGGTTTGAAAATGTTCGAGCAACTGGGGGTTAAGGTTTTGGGAATTGTGGAAAATATGAGTTATTTTATTCCGCCAGATTTACCCGATCGCCGTTACGATTTATTTGGTTCGGGCGGCGGCGAAAAAACCTCAAAGGAGTTAAACGTGCCATTATTAGGCTGCATTCCCCTCGAAATTCCCGTACGAGAAGGGGGCGATCGGGGCATCCCCATCGTTATGGGCGAACCCGACTCCGCCTCGGCAAAAGCCCTGACAAAATTGGCCGGAGAAATTGCTGCAAAAGTTTCCGTGGCAGCCTTGACATAGAGAGTAAAGTGTAGAGAGTAACAACCCACTTCCTACGCTCTTATCCCCCTCACCTCCTCGATTCTCCCCAGAAGGGAGACCAATAGTTAGGGAAAGAAGGGGAGAGCCAGAGGGAGAACCCAATACCAATAACTAATAACCAATAACCAAACTCTATGCTCCAACGCTCCTATAACGATAAAATTCCCCAATGGAAAACATGGCTGGCAGGCTGGCAGCAGTTGGATTTTGTCCTTTTGTTTCTAGTCGTCTGCCTGACTGCTTTTGGCGGCTTAATGATCCAGAGTACGGAAGTCAGACAAGAAACAGTACGCTGGTTTTGGCTATATCATTGGATTTTGGGCGCGATCGGCTTATTGGTCGCTTTGTTTATTGCTCGCTTGCGCTATGAGTTTCTCATCCAATGGCATTGGATCCTTTACGGGCTAACCAATCTCTCGTTACTGGCCATTAAATTTTTTGGTGTAGAAATTAACGGTTCGACTCGTTGGTTGAGTATTTTAGGGATTCAATTTCAACCCTCGGAATTTGCCAAGTTAGGGTTAATCGTGACGATGGCGGCACTACTCCACGCCCGGCCGGCAACGAGCATTCCCTCGATTTTACGAACCCTTGCCATTACCATCGTCCCGTGGGCTTTAGTGTTTGCTCAACCCGATTTGGGCACCTCTCTGGTCTTTGGGGCAATTACCCTCGGAATGCTGTATTGGGCCAATGCCAACCCGGGATGGTTGATTTTAATGGTCTCTTGTCTTCCCTCAGCAATTTTATTTAACGTCCACCGTCCGGTTTGGTATGGTTGGCTGGGCGCAATGGGAATTATTGCTTGGTTCACCCTACCTTGGCGCAGGATTGGGACGGCGATCGCAATATTTGCCAATACCATTGCAGGCGGAGCAAGCGGTTATCTCTGGAACGAATTTCTCAAAGAATACCAGAAGGATCGCTTAATTTTATTTCTCCAGCCGGAAAAAGATCCCTTGGGTGGCGGTTATCATTTGATTCAATCCCGCATTGCCATCGGAGCCGGAGAAATGTGGGGCAAAGGGCTGCAAAATGGTACGCAAACCCAGTTGAATTTTATTCCCGAACAACATACAGATTTTATCTTTTCGGCAGTAGGAGAGGAATTAGGTTTTATTGGCTGTATCGGTCTTCTCATCGTGTTTTGGTTGATTTGCCTGCGCTTGATTATGATCGCCCAAAATGCCAGCGAGAATTTTGGTTCTTTACTGGCGGTTGGCGTATTATCGATGATTATTTTCCAAGTGTTTGTCAATATCAGCATGACCATCGGTCTCGCTCCCATTACGGGGATTCCTTTACCGTGGATGAGTTACGGGCGATCGGCACTCCTGACGAATTTCCTCGCGATCGGTTTGGTGGAATCGGTCGCCAACAATCGACCGCGATCGCATTTTAGACGAGGAGATTGGTAAATCAGTTATCAGCGATGCGACCCCGCGTCGGCGGACGCAAGGGAACGCGCATCAAGACAGTTATCAGTTATCAGGTATCAGTTACTGAATGGTAGATTTGTCTTCTCGATCTCTGGTAATCTGCAAGTTGAGTTCCTCGAATTAAATTGAGAATCAGGATTAAAAATTATGATTTTGCCCGGTGCGACAGTTCGCGTGATTAATCCCGACGATACCTATTATCGTTTTGAAGGTTTGGTTCAACGTATTAGTGATGGGAAAGTTGCCGTTCTCTTTGAAGGCGGAAATTGGGATAAGTTGGTAACATTTCAGTTAGCGGAACTCGAAGCCGTCGATCTCAAAACAGGAAAGAAATAAGGTTGAAATAATTGAGAATAGACGGGATTGTCTAGTCAGGAAATATCTCCCGACGCTTCCCCTGCTCCCGACGCTCCCCCTGCTCCCGACGTTCCCAAATCATGCGCCTCCCCCTGCCCCAATTTACCAGCAGCGATCGCCACCCCGATCGCATTGCCGAGGTTATCGAAACGACAACGGTAGAAATTCTGGCCCAATGTTTGGAGCCGGAAGACTTGAGCTTTCCCACGATGCCCCCGTTTGGCAGTTGGGTGAAATCCCAAGATGAAGAATCGGGTAATAAGGTTTTAGGGGTGGTCACGTATGTCAAGACTTCCCCCATCGATTCGGTTCACCGCGCCCGCGCTTTAGGATTATCCCTAGAGGAACTGCGAGAACAACAACCGCAAATCTTTGCCATGTTGAAAACAGAATTTCGCGTGGCTTTATTGGGCTTTCAAACCCCTTCGCGCAATAACGGCAGCACGGGAGGACGAATTTTTCAATATTTGCCCCCCCGTCCCCCGCAAATTCATCAAGCCGTTTATCGCTGTTTGCCAGAAGAAGTTGTTGCCTTTAGTGAAGAATTAGGCTTTCTGCGATCGCTCCTCCAAGTCAAAAATATCCCCGTTGAAGCCCTTGTTTCTGCATCTTTGCGAGAAATTTATCGCTTGCGACAGGGCGATCGCCCTTGGTTGGTTAAAGCAGGACGAGAATTGAGCTTGCTCTTAAAAGACGATTACGATAGCTTGCGTTACATTTTGAGTCAAATCCATTGGTAGTTCTTAGCGATCTCCACATCCGCAAAATTTACTAACACTTCATCAAAATTACCTAGGGCTTTACCCTATTTTTAAATGGGTTCTTATAAATTAAGCGGTATAGCTTAGCAATGAGCGCAATTTTGCTCCCAAAAAAACATGAAAAGCTCCATATTCGCTGCTCTTTTAGCAACAACCGCAACAATACTGACTCTCGGCGCGATCGCTCCTTCTGCTTCCGCCTACAGCTTCGTTCCCCAAGAAGAAGGAGAAATTGATGTCGATTTTGGATGCTTGGATCCCCTACAGTGCATCGAACTCGACCCCATTTTTAAAAGCATCGAATCTTTGCAAGATGCTTCTTCTGGAGGCTTCAGCCGCTTGTTCGTCGATAGCTTCGACACGGTCAACACCTACGGCGACAACATTCGGTTCGGTACGAAAGATGCCGGCACCAACCATGAGGGCTTCTGGTTTCGTCCCTCCGAAGTGAGCGAAGAACGCGGTCAGCTTGAAGTTGGAACTTATAGATTTACGTTCGCTGAAGTTATCTCCGAATTAACCATCGATTACTTCGATACCGAATCTTTCCCCACCACCGGGGTTCTGGAACTCAATGGGGAGCCCGTCGGCAATGTCGATTACGTTGCAAGAGGACGTGATGGCAATATCGTGTCTCAAACCTTCACCGATGTAAAATCCCTTGTTTTGAAATTGGGCAATGATTCTCCCTCTGGCACGGGAGATGGCGTAAACTTCCGCTTGGCTGGTCGCTTTGATGCCAGTGAAGAACCCGTAGACGTTCCCGAACCTGCTTCTTTATTAGGTTTGCTGGCTGTTGGTGCTCTGGGCACAATCAAAATTCGACGGAAGAGCTAGGTTAAAACGATCGATGAAATTCGTGCATTACTCGAACCCCGTAGAGCCTATTTATCTCTGCGGGGTTTTGCGCTGTTGGGACGCAACACTCGCGAAATCAACCATCCTGTTTTTTGAGATTTTGGATTGTCATCGAGTTTACTGAGATGGCAGTTCCGAAAGAATTGCGGCAAGTTTTCAGGAAAAATCTAAAAATAGCTATCTGTCTCTAGCAATATTCGGTAAACTAGGGCTTACTATAACAGTATCCATCTCATTTACTCACAGTTCCTTCAGCCGTGGCGAGCAACTTACCCTTTAATAGTATCGGGACATCTCTTCCCTCAAGCAGTGACTATCTCAGCCTTCCTCAAGAAACTACAGGGAGAAACAACATCGTGCCGAGCAATGCAGCAAAAATCAAAGTGATTGGCGTAGGTGGCGGCGGGTGCAACGCCGTCAAGCGCATGATTGACAGTGGAATCAGTGGAATAGAATTTTGGACGATTAATACCGATGCCCAAGCCCTCGAACTGACCCCCGCCGAAAATCGCTTGCAAATCGGTCAGAAATTAACCAGAGGACTCGGGGCGGGTGGAAACCCGGCGATCGGACAAAAAGCTGCGGAGGAATCTCGCGATGAAATCGCCAGTGCTTTAGAAGGAACAGATCTCGTGTTTATCACTTCGGGAATGGGAGGGGGTACGGGAACGGGGGCTTCTCCTATTGTTGCGGAAACGGCGAAAGAATTAGGTTGTTTGACGGTTGGTATCGTAACCCGTCCGTTTACCTTTGAAGGTCGCCGCCGCATGAGCCAAGCCGAAGAAGGAATTGCCGCTCTACAAGGCTGCGTGGATACCCTGATCGTCATTCCCAATAACAAATTACTGTCGGTGATTTCCCCGGAAATTCCGGTACAACAAGCCTTTGTAATTGCCGATGATATCCTACGCCAAGGGGTACAGGGGATTTCCGATATTATCGTCATCCCCGGACTGGTTAACGTGGATTTTGCCGACGTGCGAGCGGTGATGGCCGATGCAGGCTCGGCGTTGATGGGCATTGGCGAAGGGACGGGCAAGTCTCGCGCTCGGGAAGCTGCACAAATGGCGATTTCTTCTCCGCTTTTAGAATCTTCAATTGAAGGGGCGAAGGGAGTAGTCTTTAATATTACGGGGGGTTCCGATCTGACCCTCCACGAAGTCAATACTGCCGCCGAAACCATTTACGAAGTTGTCGATCCTGATGCCAATATTATTTTTGGTGCAGTGATTGACGACCAGATGGAAGGAGAAATCAAAATTACCGCGATCGCTACGGGATTCTCGGGTAGTGTTCCGGGCGGTTCTCCCTCCCTTTATTCTCCCGCGACGGTGAAAAAATCAACTCGACCCGCTCCCCCTTCCTCCAATGTTCCCCAACCGCGTCCCGCTCCCCCTTCCCCCGCTCCCAATTCTCAAGAAATGGAAGCAGATTTGAATATTCCCCCTTTTCTCCAACGTCGCCGCTTCCCTCGAGGATAGATATCAGTTATCGGTTATCGGTTATCAGTTATCAGTTAAAAAACGGAGATAGATGGATAACTTGAAAACGGCACTGACGATCGCCGGCTCCGATAGCGGCGGTGGAGCGGGTATTCAAGCGGATTTACGAACGTTTTCCTTTCATTGCGTTCATGGAACGAGTGCGATAACTTGCGTAACCGCACAAAATACTGTCGGCGTTCATCGCGTGGATGCTCTCCCTCCCGAAGCAGTTACCGCACAAATTGAAGCAGTTATCAAAGATATCAGCGTTGATGCGGCAAAAACGGGAATGTTGCTCAATGCTGGCATTATTGCAGCTGTGGCGGCCAGTACGAGCCAATGGGGGATTCAATTGGTCGTCGATCCGGTGATGGTATCTCGCACGGGGGCGCAATTAATCGACGATTGCGCGATCGATACCTTACGAAAATCATTAATTCCCCAAGCAACAGTTCTCACCCCCAACCGCTACGAGGCACAAATCTTAGCCGATTTTGAGATTAATTCTCTCGAAACGATGAAAACCTCGGCTGAAAAAATTCATCAATTGGGAGCAAAAAATGTTTTGGTGAAGGGGGGAGGAATGTCTGGAGAATTGCAGGGAATCGATGTTTGGTTTGATGGAGAGAATTGGGAAATTCTCAAAACCGAAACCATCGATACTAAAAATACTCATGGAACGGGTTGCACTTTATCAGCGGCGATCGCGGCGAATTTGGCACAGAGGCAAGACCCCCTCACGGCGACTCGCAATGCTAAAAATTACGTGACTCGTGCTTTGCAATTCGCCCTAGAAATCGGTGCGGGAACGGGACCTGTCGGACATTTCTTTCCTTTATTAGAGTCGGGAGAATGAAACGCGATCGCAGGAAAAAGATGTTGATCCGAACATCAAAAAATTAAAGTTTTGTCGTAATGGCTTTAGGAATTAAAAGAATTGATTTATGATAAGTATCTGGCAGCCTTATTCGTAGTTTCTAGCGCGTTTAACCCCGACAATTGCTCTAAATTGTTGCCCTATTGGTGTTGTTGAGACCCGAGCATGTTTAAATATCAGCAAGAAAAGCAAAATACCCAAGAAAATGGGAAAACTTCAGACGGGAAGCAAAATTATCGCCCCGCCGTCCCCATTAGCGTCTATCGGGAGTTGGCGAAAGAACTACAAGAGACGAAAGGAGAATTAGAAACGCTCAAACAACAAAATCATCAGTTAACCGACGAAAATAAACTGATGCGGCAGGAATTGGACAAAATCGTTCAATGCGTACACACATTTCAGCAAGTTCAGGGAACACCCAATTCCTCTCAGAGTCCTGCTGTAACCCTCAATAAACCCGTCGTTCCCAAGTTTCCCTCGGAAAGTCAGCCCCCTGCACCCGTCAATCCGGCTTCCCCTCCCCTCGAACCCGCTTTCGAAGAGATGGATCGCAATGAAGAATATGCGATTGAAGTCGAACCCCCCTCCAAAAATCGGCGTTTTAGCCTTCTCGATAGTTCGGGGGATATTAGCGGCTGGTTGTTGGCGATCGCGATCGCGTTGATGGTACTGACGGCATTTGGGGCGGGTTTCTTGTTCGTGCGTCCTTGGTTGCTGAACAATAACAACAATAATAATTAGTAAAAATAATTGGCGGTGGGGCGATCGCTGAATCGGAAAGATGCCAAACTCTGTACCCGATCGTCGTGAAAGAATGGCGAAGGCGTTGCTTTCTTTAGAAGGATTATCTCTGGGAGACGCTTTCGGGCAGCGTTTTTTTCGACCGGAAGAAACAGCATTATCTTTAATTGATTCCCGGGTACTTCCCGATCGCCCTTGGTACTATACCGATGATACCGTCATGGCGATCGCGGTTGTAGAAACCCTCGGTCAATTTGGCGCGATCGAGCGCGATTATTTAGCACAAACATTGGCTCGCCAATATCAACAAGAATCCGATCGCGGTTATGGCAGTACGGCTCGGAGAATTTTAAGAGAAATTAGTGAGGGAAAAGTATGGCAAGAAGCGGCGAAGAGTGCTTTTGATGGGATGGGATCGATGGGAAATGGGGCTGCTATGCGCTCTGCACCGATCGGAGCTTATTTTTTTGATGATTATCACAAAGTCGTTGCAGAAGCAAAAGCGGCATCTGAAGTGACTCACGCTCATCTTGAAGGACAAGCGGGAGGTATTGCGGTAGCTGTGGCGGCGGCTTATTGTTCGAGGCATCAAAGTACCGATTTGAATGCCTTTGAATTGTTGGAAAATACTGTCAAATTTACCCCGGAAAGCGAAACAAAATCGCGACTTCAGCAAGCATTATTGATGACTTATCCGACAAATATCGAGTATGTTATTCGTTATTTGGGGAATGGCAGCAAACTCTGTTCTTTTGATACCGTCCCCATTTCACTCTGGTTTGCCGCTCATAATTTACAGGATTTTTCGGAAGCAATTTGGCAGGCTGTTGGCGTTCTCGGCGATCGCGATACTATTTGCGCGATCGTTGGTAGTATTGTCTCCCTTGCGATGGGTCGAGACAATTTGCCTCGATCTTGGTTGGAATGTCGAGAAAATTTGCCCAAGATTCCAGCGTGAGAAAATGCGATCGCTCCAGTTCTAGAAAAGCGTACATTAAATCAGTACTCGAAGTCGCGATCGTCAAGAGGAAGACGATTGAGTGTTTCTTGATGATGCTCTCATTGGGGGAAAAAATAATCCATGAGAGCAACAAAGTTTTTGTAATGATTGGGTTCTAGGAAAATGGCGGGAGGGCGATCGACTTCAACGATTTTTCATAGCATCGCCATTAAACAAAAACTGCTCCTTGTTCTTGCAATTGCTGCTTGATTTCTTCCTCGAGTTCGCACCCATTGCTAAATTTTGCTCCTTCTACCCGTGCGCCCGTCCATGTCGTTTTGCTTAGGTTGGTCTCTTGTAAATCCGTTCCCCGCAGATCGACTCCTGCTAAATTAACCAGTGCGATACTCGCCCGATATAGGTTCGCATTTTTTAAATTTGCATTCTCTAAAAAAGCACCCGTTAAATCCGCCCCGCTTAATTTTGCTTCTTGTAAATTTGCTTCGTTGAAATCAGTATCGTTTAAAGTTGCACCCCGCAAATTAATCCGTTTTAAATCCGCACCACTCAAATCGATCCCATCCAAATTAACGGCCAAAAAATTCCCTCCGGCAAAGTCTTTTCTCGGATCGAGTTCGGCAATTTCTGCCAGCTCTAAAACACGATCTGTCTGGGTCTTGACAATCTGTTTGACGATTTCTTGTAAGCGATCGCTTTTGCGTTCCATGCTGCGATCGTCTACAAATTTCCGGTCGATCGACAAACCCAAACCACTGAGATAGGGAACGAGTTTTTCTTGCCAGAGAAAATGAGCAAAGGTGCGATCTAAAATGGCGTGTTTGTTGGGACTAATATCCCGCGGCCAAAGTCCCTCGGCTTCAATAATTCGGATGTCTGCTAGCGTCGTGGTTAAGTTTGCCCCGATACGTCCTTCAATTCCCCTCGATACGGTGCTTTCTACCGTCCCTAATTTAATGCCTTCCAAACTCCCTTTGAGGGTCAATTCCCCCGGTTTAGAGCAAAATTTCCATCTGGGATGGTGGGGAGAAATAGGGGAGATCGCTTCTACCATCAATCCCGCCGTTCCCAATAATTCCCCGGATAATTCCGATCCTAATAATAATTGCACTTGTTCTCCCAATTTCAACTCGATTTTTCCTCCACCGATCGCAA
>JBCCVR010000121.1:0-23526 GCA_039194995.1 Cyanobacteria bacterium P01_E01_bin.42
GCTTGAATCTATGGCGATACACTCAGACCTTGCTATTCGTTTGATGAATCTCAAACCTCATAAACGCCTCTTTTTTCAGAAAGGTCTCACCGCTCTATCCCTTATACAGTCTACCTTTTAACTGGGTTGTCACCCCTTGAGATCTTCATCATCTTCATGAAATCACTAATGGAGGATCTCCGAGAAAACACTCTGAGTAACAAAAAACTTCTAGCTTCTCATCTTTAAGCGATCGCAATACGGGAAAATTCACTCCAATTCGCGTTCTAATAGAATGATAGCTGACAATCAAAATTGTCAAAAACCCTCCTTTTAATAGTGACATAGATCTGATAGGTGAGGTGTTGCGAGGGGCGATCGCGGTAAGAAGAAATCGAGCGCACTTCTACATATAATCGCGCAAACAGAAGACGATCGCTTCGAAGCGATCGTCTTCTTCACACACAAGATAAGCAATACACACACAACACCCGATCTCTGCTATTCAATTTCCTAAGCCGCACTGGCAAAGCAAGGTTCGGAAATTGAAGGGATTTCCAGATAGCGAAGGCGTTCTAAAACTTCCATCGCACTGGTTGGACGTTCTCTCACTGAAGGTGCGATAAGATTGTCAATCAGCGCAGCGAACCGAGGTTGTAGCCCCAAAACGCACTCTCGCCAAATTAACCGCTCCTCCCCCTCGGGTAAATTGATGGGAGGTTGTCCTGTCAGGAGGTGAACCATTGTCCGTCCTAACCCATACAAATCTGATTGTACTACCGCGTTGCCGCTTTCCTGTTCCGGAGCCATATAATTTGGCGTTCCCACTCGCGAGCGATCGCCTCGGGCGTTGCCAGCAACGCCGAAATCAATCAACGCCAGTTTTCCATCGGGCTGCAACATGATATTAGAAGGTTTAATATCTCGATGTAACAAACCGCGATTGTGAACGAAAGCCAAAATCTCGGTCATTTGGTATAACCAAGCGATCGCTTGGTAAGGCGCGATCGCTCCAGTTTTTTCAATCACCTCGGCTAAGTTGAAGCCTTCGATTTTTTCCATCGCCAAACAGCGCAACGGTTTCAAAGTATGAGGCAAAGAGACGGTAAAGCTACCCACCGATTCCACTTTCGGGATACGTGGATGCCTCAACCAAATCAACGTTCGCGCCTCTTGCTCAAACAGTTGAGACAAGCGCGGACTGTTGGATTTGAGAACTTTGAGAACTTTTTTCGTGCCCATGTGTTCCGGTTCTAAACTCCAGTCCTCCACCTCGTAAATATCCGTGGCATGGCTTGGCGATGGATCTCGCAGGAGGCGAAGAGCGCGGTAGCGATGGTTGATAAATAATCGCGTGCCGCAGACTTCGCATTCTTCAAGCTGCTCCGGATTGGGATGGTGACAATCGGGATTGATGCAATAGGTAATAGCAGGATCTAAAGCATTCATGGCTGAATGTGCCGCACAGAAATTGCGACTCGTCAAGTTTGCGCGTAAGATCGGAGACAGATTGCCTCTATAAAAAAGGCTCTGGCTCAAATCTATTTTTTTATGCAAAATTGAGCGAATTGTCACAATTCTTTACAGCTTTAATTCGCCGCAGTCTCTAGATTCAGTTCGCCAAGCAGATTGAGAATGTTATCGATAGAATAACCCACTTCCAAGGGGAACTTGTCCTCGAGCAAGGTTTGAATCTTACTCAGGCGCTCGCTCAGGCGGCGATCGCTGCGGAACATCCGCAACAAGCGCTCTTTCACGGGCTTGAGCAAGAGATTTTCTTGCAGGGTTCGCAGTTCGCTATCCTCTTCGTCCACTTTCAGCAAGGCATGAGAGCGGAAGGTTTTCACCTTGTCCAGTTTCTGAGTACGGCTGAGTTCGACGATTTCCGCGCAAACTTGCTCCACTAACTGTTGGGTAATGTATTCCATCACCACGGGTTGCAGGGCAAAGACGGCACCGCCATCCTCTTGACTTTTCTCGATCAAAGAGCGACGCTTCAAAGACTCGAGAGCCTCAAAGAGATCTTTCGGGGGCAACGGCAGGAGAATATCGTTTTGCAACTGTTCCATCGAAGCTGGGAAGCGTTCGATCGCCAGCCAGTAAACGATTTCCCGTTCCAACTCCGACAGGCGGGAGAGTTGTTGCTCTAGCAAGCTGTCGATATCGCCGAAAACGAGGGTATTTTGCTTGAGGAACTCTTTGACGCTGCCGCCAAACAGTTCTTTGATGGTGGTTGCCACGATTTTCAACGCCAAGGGGTTGCCGCGATAGAGATTGACCAACTCCGCCCATTTTTTCTTCTCGTCGGCCTTGTCGTCGAGACCTTTAACCTTAAAGATTTCCGCCGCATCGTCCGGTTGTAAACCATCGAGGGTCATGGTACGAACGGGAGTATTATTTCCGGCTCGCAGGGCAATTTCTCTCGGGGTTTCCAAACTGGTGATGACCACGCAACTTTGATGGGTTTCTTCGGCCAAGCGCCGGAAGAAGTCACCGTAATTGCGATAGCCGTCGCGATACTGACCCGCCAATTCTTCAGGGCTGAGAATGGCATCAACGCGATCCAAAACCAAGAGGCATTGGCGATCGCGCAACACTTTAATTAGATGAGAGATTTTTTCATCTAAAGGATCCGAAAGAATCGATCGGGCGGGACGGGCGAGAGTACGCAATAAATCCGTAAGCAATTCCGACAGGGAAGGAGCTTGACGGAGCGATCGCCAGAGGACGCAATCGAACTCTTCTTGGGACTGTTGGGCCAGCTTCACCGAAAGAGAGGTTTTGCCAATTCCTCCCATACCCAACAGGGCGAGAACCCGACATTCTTCCTCGAGCATCCACGTCGTTGCCATTTGTAACTCTTCTTCGCGACCATAAAAAATGGAAACGTCGGGGGCTTGTCCCCAATCTCGCAAAGGTTGGCTGGGGTCGGTCTTGGGTTCGAGATCGTCCCCGCCGCGAGCCTCTTTCATTCGATGGCGTTCGACGAGAATTTGTTGGAGTTTGGCCAGTTTTCCAGGACCCGCTCCAGAGATATGGAACTTTTTATAAATTTCGCCCAAGCGCTTGCGAGCGGCTGCCGCCTGAATATTGAGTCGTGCCGCGATCTCGGCATTGGAAACCCCTTGGATGGCAAGGGACAACACTTCCAATTCCGCATCGGTCACGCCGTATTCATCTGCAATTTCTTGGAGAAATTCGGGTGGGATGATAGTCATGGGACAATCGACAAACTAATTAACTAACTCGATAAGCAGGCGTTCTTTCCTTTTGCTCACCTATGTCAACTCAAGGAAAGAGCGGACTCTTATCATAACATCATCCTAGCGAATTTTTAACCCCCATGAACTTTTCCGATCTTTAACCCCTATAAACTTTTTCGATCTTTAACCCTGTCGGCTTTTCCGAATCTAAACCTTAGTGAGGAGAAATAAGCATATCCCACTTTCTCTTTAAGTCAATTGACAGTTGACAGTAAAGCCGGAAACCTTCATGAAATAGGCGATCGGGGACATGCGTGGAAATACGGAATAGGCAATTAAAGTCTTCTCGCTTCTTGTTATTAGGCGATTGGTACGACAAAGCGTTAATATAAATAAACATTTGCGCTTCCGCAAAACTGTAATAAATATTCAATTTTGCCTCGAGAAATATCAAAGTTTTATGACCGCAACCGTTGCTCCTCCGCCACAACCCAACCCAACTCGCCGCGCTGTTTTTCCTTTCACCGCCATCGTCGGTCAAGAGGAAATGAAACTCGCTCTCTTGCTCAATGCCATCGACCCCAAAATTGGTGGGGTGATGATCATGGGCGATCGCGGTACGGGAAAATCTACCACAATTCGCGCATTGACCGAATTACTGCCGGAAATCGAAATTATCGAGAACGATCCGTTTAACAGCGATCCCCAAGATCCAGATCTGATGAGTGAGGAATTGCGAGGGGCGATCGCCAACGGGCAAACCTTCGCGACCATCCGCAAAAAAGTCACCATGATCGATCTTCCCCTCGGGGCAACAGAAGATCGCGTTTGCGGCACCATTGATATTGAGAAAGCCCTTGCAGAAGGGGTTAAAGCCTTTGAACCGGGTTTGCTGGCCAAAGCCAATCGAGGCATTCTCTATGTGGATGAAGTCAATCTCCTTGACGATCATTTAGTCGATGTTCTTCTTGATTCTGCCGCAAGTGGCTGGAATACGGTAGAGCGAGAAGGCATTTCCATTCGCCATCCCGCCCGTTTTGTCTTGGTGGGGTCGGGCAACCCAGAAGAAGGGGAACTGCGCCCCCAACTCCTCGATCGCTTTGGCATGCACGCGGAAATTCGCACGGTAAAAGAACCGGCGTTGCGAGTGAAAATCGTGGAACAGCGATCGGAATTCGATCGCGACCCCCAAACTTTTTGCGATCGCTATCAACAAGAACAAGATGCGTTACAGGAAAAATTAGTCAATGCCCAGACAGGTCTCAAGGATGTCGAGATCGATTATGACTTGCGGGTGAAAATTTCGGAAGTTTGTTCGGAATTGGACGTAGACGGATTGCGAGGCGATATCGTCACCAACCGCGCCGCCAAAGCCCTCGCTGCTTTTGAAGGACGCAAGGAAGCAACCTCCGACGATATTCGCCGAGTCGTCGTCCTGTGTTTGCGCCATCGCCTGCGCAAAGACCCTCTCGAGTCCATCGATTCCGGCTACAAAGTCGAAAAAGCCTTCAATCGCGTTTTTGGTATCGCAGAATAATCAGGCATCAGCGATACGACCCCGCGACGGCGAAAGCGGTCAGACCCCGCGTCGGCGCAAGACGCAAGCGGTCGAGGGATCCTGAGGTCTCTCTTGGTGCGCGTTCCTTGGCTGAGGAAACCTCAGCAGGGTCGCACCGCTCCTCAGCATATCCAATCGACCAAGAGAGGGAACGCGTATCAAGACAGTCACCAGTCACCAGTTGGGAAAGAGGATGGAGCCGATTATCGAACTGAAAAAAGTCAGCAAATCTTTTGGCAACAACAAGGTTTTGGATGCGATCGATCTCAGTATCTACCCCGGTCAGGCATTGGTGGCGATCGGCCCTTCCGGAGCGGGAAAATCGACGATTCTTCGCATTATCGCGGGTTTGATAACTCCCGATTCGGGAGAAGTCTATATTGCCGGACGGAAGCGGACGGGATTGATTGAAGATAGCCCGGATTCCATTACTATCAGCATGGTATTCCAGCAGGCGGCTCTGTTTGACTCTCTTACGGTCGAGGAAAACGTAGGCTTTACTCTCTTCCAACACTCCAACTTGGATCGCGAGACGATCGCTCGTTTGGTGGAAGAAAAACTCAGCATGGTGGGATTGAGCGGCATTCGCGATCGCTATCCCGCCCAACTTTCCGGGGGGATGCGCAAGCGGGTCAGTTTTGCCCGGGCGATTATGGCCAATCCCGACAACCCGGAAAATAACCCCGATGTGATTCTCTACGACGAACCCACTGCCGGATTGGATCCGATCGCTTCGACGGTCATTGAAGATTTAGTTCGCCAACTGCAACATCAAGAAGGGGTCTGCGGTACCTATGTCATGGTTTCCCACCAAGAAAGCACGATTCGCCGGACTGCCGATCGCGTGGCCTTTCTCTATGGTGGTAAGCTAAGCTGGGAGGGCGGCGTTGACGAAATCGATACCACCGATAATCCCTTCGTGCGCCAATTTTTTAGCGCCAGTTTAGCAGGACCGATTCGAGTGGTGAATTAAATTGGTTATTGGTTCGTGGTTAATTCAAGGAGTGGGGAGAAAATTTAATTATGCGATCGCGAACGATACGAGAAGGATCCGTCGGCCTGTTTATCCTCATCGGTCTTGCTATCTTCGGAACCCTGACCGTTTGGTTGCGCGGTTTGCGGCTCGGGGCGGACAGCTACGATATGGAGATCCTATTCGATAATACCAATGGTATGGCGGTGGGAGGATCCGTGCGCTATCGCGGTTATAAAGTGGGAGATATTACGGCCATTACTCCGGAAACCAATGGTGTTGTGGTGACAGTTTCCATTGCGCCGCCGGATCTGCTCATTCCTCAGAATTCTCGCGTGGAAACGCTACAAGCGGGATTGATTGCCGAAACGGGCATCGACATTACCCCCCTCGAAGAGCTTCCCAATCCAGACACCTTAGCCAGTCCCCTGAGTTCGAGTTGCGATAGTACCCTCATTGTTTGCCAAGGCGATCGCATTCAAGGAGATTCGGGGATTACATTTAATGATGCGCTTCGCAGTACCGTAACCCTCAGCACCCGTCTCACGGATCCCGAATTTTTCGAGCAGATTAAGGCCCTGACGGAAAATGCCAATCTGGCGGTGAAGGAGTTGGCTGTTTTGGGACAAGAACTCGGACTGCTTTCCCAAACAACGCGAGTGCAATTGAGTACGGTTTCTCGGGCGGCGAATTCGATTACCAATGCAACCAACTCGACAACGGCGCAGTTGAATAACACCGTGCAGGAATACGGGGCATTGGCGAGCAATCTCAATACAATTATTTCGGATAACCGAGGGAGTTTACAGACAACCCTCGGCACGATCGGCCAAACCAGCCAGCAGTTACAGCTTTTACTGGCTAATTTGAATCAAGCAGTTGGCGGACTCGATACGGCTGACACAATGCAAAATTTGGAGGAATTGACGGCAAATGCGGCGATCGCCTCTGCCAATCTTCGCGATGTTACGAATTCTTTTAACGATCCGACGACGTTAATTGCACTACAACGCACTTTGAATTCTGCCCGCGTGACTTTTGAAAATACCCAGAAAATTACTTCGGATTTGGAAGAATTAACGGGAAATCCGGAGTTTCGCAATAATATTTTGCGCTTGGTAGATGGTTTGAGTGGTCTGGTTTCTTCAACAGATGAGTTAAGCGATCGCATTCAAACAGCTCGACAGTTGGAAGAAATGCAAGAGAAACTGGCTCGGGAGGAAGCACAATCTCGCGAAGAAGTTGTCGAATTGCCAGAGTCTGAAGAAGCGATCGCCGAGCAGAATACGGATTTGACCGAGGAGACTCAAAATCCTGAAGAAGAAAATCAAGATCGAGACAATATTTCCCCATCACCCGAAGTTAACGAACCAATTGCTCCCGTGACGACGATACAAACTCCTCCGGTAGAAGAAGTATCCGAAAGCGAGAGCGATCTCCTCCCGGAAATGACGCAGGAAGAATGGGCAAGGAGAATTTTTCAAAATCGCACTTTCTCGGAAACAGAAGCAGGAGAAGCGGGAATAGAAGAAGTAGAAATAAGGGATCGATAGAGTGCATCCCAGTTTTATAAATTTGAGATGCACTCCGCCCTTTTTTGTCGATCGCGGGAAAAACGAGCTAGGATCGCGATCGTTAAACGTTTTCAATTGGGGGAAAAAGAAATTATGAACGGAGTCATTAGCTTTTTGATTACGGCTTTAGTCACGGCTGTAAGTTTGCTGATTATTTCTCGCCTACCTCTGGGAATTGAAGTAGACAGCACGAAAAAAGCGATTTGGGCGGGGGTTGTCTTTGGCCTTCTCAATGGACTTGTCAAACCGATTGTCGATTTTCTAACCTTTCCGATTAATTTTCTCACCCTCGGTCTGGTTGGATTTATTGTGAATGTTTGTATTTTTGGGTTAGCTGCCAAATTAGTAGAGGGATTTCGTTTAAATTGGAGTTGGGCCAGTGCGGTGTTGGGTGCGATCGCTCTTGGATTTGTCAATTCAGTTCTCTACTCAATCTTATTCCGAGTTTTTCCCACTTTGGGCTAAATGAGTCTGGCGATCGCATTACCGGGCTTTCTCAGCATGCGATCGCTCTTAAGAATTGAGAGAATGAAAATCAATCAATTACTCTGGCCACAAGAACGAATCACTCACATTGCACGCCATAATGTGACCCCTGAAGAAGTTGAGGAAGTGTGTTTTGGTTTTTCTTTAGTTCTTAGGGCGAAATCTAGAGGGCAAAACCCTGTATATTATTGTCTTGGTCAAACTACAACCGGACGTTATCTATTTTGCGTTGTAATCCAATTTCCAGATGGAAATGGTTTTCCTATTACAGCACGTCCTCTGACGAAAAAAGAACAACAAAGGTATAACAAATGGAGGCATAGATGAATACACCAAAAATTCCTCTAACTGATTCTGTTGAAGAATTAGCAGAATTTTGGGATACCCACGATCTAACCGATTTTGAAGACCAATTAGAGGAAGTGACAGAACCTATCTTTGAGCAAAAGCGAAAAATAACCCTCCAACTCGATCTCTATCCTCAGCAAATTCAGAAAATCCAAGAAATTGCTAAAGATCGAGGATTGGATAATATTACGCTCATTCAAGAATGGATCGATGAAAAAATCCAAGCATCTTGATTTGATTGTTATGTTCTAGAGAATGTGTACTTTAATATAATCCCCGATCCAATAGTTCTTTTGTTTGAATTGATGAGGTTGATATTACTCATACTCTTTGTTGTGCGATCGCTCATCAGTTAAAATTCTCTATAGCCTAGAGAATGTCTAAATTGCTTGATGAGTCAATCTCCCCAACAACCACCGCCTCAAACACCCTCTCCCCAAAAATCACCGCCGATTGCTAAAACAAGATGGGGACAACAGACGGAAAAGGGAGAATATTTTTGAGCCGCTCAATTTGATTGGAGAGCGTATAATGGGGGGATTATGGCGAACGCTTTATCTGACGGTTCAAGATGCGCTCGCCCTCAGTTTCATTCTCCAAATTCCCAGTGCGATCGGTCAATGGGTTTTAGGGAAGGATTTTTCCGGGTTTGATGTTTGCCTGCAAGAAAATGCACTAAGTCCCAATCATTATGCGTGTTTTGTCATTGTGAGTTCAAATTTTTTACTTTGGATTGTCCTCGCAGGTCGCATACTTGGTCGATTTCTGGAAGATATTAGCGGATTGCGGAAGGCAAAGGGAGGTAGTCAAAGTGGCTCGAATCAACCCTAAAAAAAGTTTGTATAAAGAAGCAAAAGTAAGTTTGTTTTCCATTGTTAAGCAAATAATTTTTGTCGGAATGGGATTGTCCCTTTTATTGTTATTCACTAAAGGAAATCCATCAGGATTACTTCTTACAATATTCTTTGTAAGTGGCATCATTTTTGTTGCTTTGAATGAAACTCAACAATTAAGCTCTGCTAACCCAAAAGCACAACCAAATCGCAACTATCTCAAGCAAATAATAACCTTATCTCTTGGTTTATTCCTTTTAGGTTTAGTCCTTTTGATACAGAAAGAATCCACCAATTTTGTTGATGTTGTTTTAACTTCATTCAAAGTATTATGTGTGAGCACATTGACGAGTATTACTATTGAAGTTACTCTTAATAGACTTGTTCAAAGAACCAATAATCATAAACTATCCGATCGATCTAAAGAGGAAATCGAGTAGAAAACTTCTAGTCCATGAGACAGATGAGAAAATGAGAGTGATAGACAATTTGTTTATGCCACATCTGTAGAATGAGTATCATGAAGTTGATGAACTTTTGATTGAGTTTTAGAAGAATCGCGATCGCTTAAATCGAGAATTTTGACTGTATTGGGAAGTGCCTGAATGGTCGCTTGAAAGATGGGACGATTTTGAATAACGATAACTAACTCACTCTCAAATATGGCATCATCGAGCGATCGCGCGTAAATTTTCCCTAGTTGAGGTAAGGTTCGAGCAATATAATCGCGATTATTTCCGGAAAGGGTATTAAGACGAATATCCGGATCGAAAACTCGCAAATCTAAGTTTTCTTGCACTAATTGTTGCAGTAGGGGAATGACGGGGGTTTCTTGTAAATCTTGCATTTTGGGTTGATTGGTCAATCCCAAAACCGTGATTTTTGTAACGCCCAATTTCCGCACTTTGGCAACAATATAATCAATTTGTTCGCGATTGCTTGATAAAATTGAATTGATAATCGGCAATTTCAGACTAGATGCTTCAGTTTGGGAGACGAGCGATCGCAGATTTTTCCCTTGATAAGATCCGCCAAAAGCAAATCCGGGTTGTACGGGGGTAGATAATTGGCTATTTTTCCAAAGCAGATCCATCACGCAATTCGCGTCAATATTCGAGCGATCGCACAAGCGGCCGATCTCGTTGACAAAGCTCATTTTGAGCGTTTCAAAGGCATTGGCAGACATTTTTAAAGTCTCTGCGGTTTCGATGTCCGTGCGGTAAATTTGAGCGGGAATATCGCGATATAATCGTTCGAGAATATTCCCCGATCGCCGATCTTCTTCGCCAATGATGATGTAAGGCGGGTTAAAAAAGTCAGCGATCGCCTTCGTTTCTCGTAAAAAGAGAGGATTAACCGCCACGCCAAAATCTCGCCCGACTTTTTTTTGTGAATATTTTTCTAACAAAGGAATAAGTGTATTACGAGTAATACCGGGTAATACCGCACTTTGTAAAACAACAACGTGATAGTTTTCCGACTCTCGCAAACCTCGAGAGATTTCCGCCGCCATCCCCTCAACATATTTAAGGAGGGGTTGTCCTTTACCATTGATGGGGGTTTCCGCACAAATTAGGGAAATTTCGGCATCTTTGACATCATCTTTGCCCTCAACTCGACCCCACAAAAAACCCGATTGTACGGTCTTTTTGACCATTTCATCCAATCCGGGTTCTTTTACGGGACTTCTGTGATGATTAATCGCCTTGATTTTGGGAGGCGTTTTATCAATGGCAATGACACCGTGCCCTAGCTCGGCCAAACCCGCAGCAACGGTTGTCCCGATATAATCTAATCCCCAAACCATTACTTTCATGAGATTTCCTTTTTGTGATTTTCTGTCAAACGATACAGAAACACACCCTAGAACAGTTATCAGTTACCAGCGACGCGCTGAGCTTGTCGAAGCGTTACTGGTTACTAGAGAGAACTGTTTATTTTTTTTTGCCAACATTTGCATCCGATCGCAATTCCCCTAACAATTTTCCTTGTAGATGCGCTTGGAAATTGCAGTGCGATCGCTCGACAGTATGAAATTTTCCCCGATAGAAACCCTGAAGTTGGAATATTAGTCTGCCGCGTATAGCATTCTAATATACTCAATCGCCGACTTAAATCAGCGATCGCGATCGCAAGTTAGCATTATTTTTCTTTACTCTCCTGCAAAAGGGAAATCCGGAAAGCGATTGATTTCTTGTTTATTACATGACGCTCTGATGAAATTGAACCACACCAGACCCAGAGAAACACAGAGAACGGAAACTTTCTATTTCGTCCGAGAAACATTGCTCGCGATCTCCACCTAATCTTCCGTTGGCGATTCTATAATTCGATGAATAATAACGTACCGTCCGTATCTAGTTTGTAGTAATTCAAAGGTCTCTATTCGAGTACGGAGTCTTTCAAATGTACTCCGTAATCTTTCAATTCTACTCCGTAATCTTTCATCTGGACTCTGTAATCTTTCATACCTACTCTGTAACCTTTGAGTGTAGCATATATCTAGCGGTCCATTGTGTCTTTCTAGGTCGAGGGTTATTTCATTATCTCCCACTGGATCTGATGCAGCCGGAAAATCAACATGGCGTTCCAGTTCATCCCACCTCACATTGCTGTCGCAGAATTTGATGAAATCATCTGCACTCTGGATTTGAGTGCGGCATGTATCCAGCTCTCCATCGTGCATTTCTACTTCGAGGGTTATTTCATTATCTCCCACTGGATCTGATGCAGCCAGAAAATTAACATGGCGTTCCAACTCATCCCGACTCACATTGCTGCCGCAGAATTTGATGAAATAATCTTCCCCTGCAATTTGGAAATGCAATTCAGTCAAACCCAAGTTCCGCAAGCCTTTGTCAGGAAAGTCCTTTTTGATAATTGTACCTCTAACAATTGTTGTATTGTTGTGGATCGTTTCATTGCCCTCAGATAAAATAGGCATGGATTTGACTGTTTTTTGTTCGTACCATGAAGCGTTGAGGAACAGGATTCCTACCAGTAAAGCTAGCATTTTCATCATTAACTTTGCAGGGTTAAGGGGCATTGGTTCATGGGTTTATTATCATTCAATTTCCTGTTTGCGATGCGACAATCCGATGAATAATAACGTACCGTCCAATTCTGCTTTGTGGTATCGGGCCGCCACTGTAACAGATCCATAATCCTTCTCGTATTTCTACCTCGAGCGCGATCTCATTATCTCCTGCTAGATTGGATGTAGCAAGGCGATCGAGGTGGCGTTCCAACTCATCCCGACTTACATTGCTTTCACAGAATTTGATGAAATAATTGTCCCCTGCAATTCGGAAATACAATTCACTAAAACCCCTTGGCCGTCCGGCTTTATCCACAAACTCCCGTTCGACAATTGCACCCCGAATAATGACTGCGCTATTTTCTGGGATTTCATTATTTTCAACGGCGATCGCTTCGGTTGCAACTTGCGGTTGTTGGCTACTCCCGAAAATGGCTAGGAACGAGATGACCGTCATTAAAGCGAGTTTTCTTATCATCGAGAGAATGTTGAATGGGTTGACTCTTTGTTTAAAAATGCTGCCACCGTCACGCCGAATTCTTCCTCAAACACCTCTTTTTTGTAGTCTAAATTCCATAACTCTAACTCGCAGCCATCTCCGAGAAAAGCGGGAGTGAGATGTAATTCCAAACGCTGGCGATCGCTGTAATACTGGGATTCGACCTTAGCAACTGCTCCGATTTGGCGGCGATCCAAGGCGATCGCCAAGCGGACGATCGCGCTTAATTGATTGACAATTTGGCGATCGCGCTTGTCTGTTAAATTTTGATAATTGGCGTGTTTCTTTTTCGGCTTGCTTTTGCGATGGTAGCGGGCGATATTGGCAATGATTTCCAATTCTATTTCCGTATAGCCCAAGAGTTCGCCGTTGCGAATCAGATAATAGGAATGCTTGTGGTGTGCTGAATGGGAAATATAGAGACCGCTATTGTGTAGCATTGCCGCAGCCCACAATAACCCGCGTTCTGTTTCAGTCCAGAAATGCAGTTTCCCTTGGAGTTGGTCGAATAAACTGAGGGCAAAATTTGCCGTTCTTTCGCCATGTTCAATATCGACTTGATATTTGCGGGCCAGTTTGCGAACATTGCGATCGCGAACTTCACTTTGATAGCGAAAAGGATTGGCAATCAAACCCTGTTGCAGCATCCAATCGACGATCGTTCCTTCCCGCAATGCCCGTTCGCACAAAACGATCGCCTCGATCTCCAACATTTTCATGGCTTCGACAAGAACGATCGCCCCAGGAACAATAATCTCGGCACGTTTTTCTGCCAATCCATCCACCTGCAAGCGTTCTTCATAAGTCATGCGGGCCAAGCGTTCCGTTAATTCGTCCAGTGCCGCTAAACTGACTTGATAGCCCGTCAGGGGATTGGGTTCGGTTTCTCCGGCTTCTCGGGCCAGCAGAATGGCTAGGGTTTCGATTGTTCCAGACGTTCCCACCATTTTGGCCTGTTCCCCCTCCGCTAAGCGAGCGCGAATATTCCCCACCGGACGTTCTAACATCCCTCGCACGTAGGCGTGTAAATAGGTTAACTCCGACGGTTCGATGGGATCGCTGGAAACAAAACTCCGAGCCAAACGCACCGCCCCAACCTTCGTACTGCTCAAAAATCGAGCTTCTTGGCGATCGGCGAGGATCAATTCGGTCGAACCGCCGCCAATGTCGATCACGATGTGAGGATGGCGATCGAACTCCATCCCCGACAAAACCCCGAGATAAATGCGCCTTGCTTCCTCTTGTCCGGAAATGAGATTAACTTGCAATCCTAATTCATCGTCAATTTGCTTGAGAAATGCCAACCCATTCGGCGCTTCCCGCACGGCACTGGTGGCGACAGCAAAAAGATGGTGAACGTTGAAACTCTCAGATAGCGCCAAACATCGTTGTAACGCCCCTAAAGCGCGGGAAATAGCTTCTGGGGTTAATTTCCCCGTTTGGCGATCGCTCTCCCCCAAACGCACCGTATCTTTCTCTTTGGCGACGATGGTAAAGGTCGCCAGTAGGGGATCGATCTCGACGATGACCATGTGAATCGAGTTCGTCCCGATATCGATCGCCCCTAAAATAGTTTTGTCGGACGGGTTTGCCCGAAACAATCCCGTCTGATTCGGTAATGAAACAACTGTATCTACCATAATCCCCTATTTAACCGTCAAACTGAAATTCCCATCCCGATCCAGTCGATCCGAAAATCGCGTTAAATTCAAAAAAGACTCATCTAGCCTAGAGATTACGCGCAATGACGACCCCCTCTCAATTTACCAGCGAACCTGCATTTAAAACCATTCTTTACCTCCTACGGTGGGACAAACCCGCAGGACGACTCATCCTGATGATTCCCGCACTCTGGGCGGTCTTTCTGGCAGCCCGGGGACTGCCGCCGCTTCCCCTCGTACTGGTTATTATTTTAGGCAGTTTGGCCACCAGTGGCGCAGGATGCGTGATTAACGATCTTTGGGATCGGGATATCGATCCCGAAGTCGAACGCACCCGCGATCGCCCCCTTGCCTCCCGCGCCCTTTCGGTGAAAACGGGCATTGCCGTAGGTCTCGTGGCCTTGGGATGTGCGGCGGGTTTGGCATTTTATCTCAATCCCTTTACGTTTGGGCTTTGCGTGGCAGCCGTTCCGGTGATTATCCTCTATCCCCTCGCCAAGCGTTTTTTCCCGATTCCTCAATTGGTTCTCGCTATTGCCTGGGGATTCGCCGTTCTCATTAGTTGGAGTGCGGTAACGGGAACTTTAGAACTGCCGACTTTCTTTTTATGGGTCGCCGTGGTGTTATGGACGTTAGGATTCGATACCGTCTATGCCATGAGCGATCGCGAGGATGATGCCAAACTCGGCATTAACTCTTCTGCCTTATTTTTCGGACGCTTTGCCCCCCTCGCCGTGGGTTTATTCTTTCTCGGTACTGCCGGATCTCTGGCTTATCTCGGTTTCATCCTCGATTTACACGCCGGATTTTGGCTGGCTTGGGCGATCGCCTTGGTCGGTTGGTTATGGCAGTATCTCCAACTCAATCGGGATAATGTCCCCAAACCCGTCTACGGCTTGATTTTTCGCCAAAATGTCATTTTAGGGTTTATTTTGTTGCTGGGGATGATTGCGGGGGAATGAGTCGCATTATTATCGGGGTGATGGGACCCGGAGAAAAGGCGACCCCAACGGACTGCGATCGCGCCTACGAGTTGGGATGGCGCATTGCCCGAGCAGGCTGGGTTCTTTTGACGGGCGGTCGCGATCGCGGCGTAATGGCAGCCGCCAGCCGAGGAGCAAAATCGGCGCAGGGCTTAACGATTGGCATTTTACCCGGAAGCGATCGCCAAGAGGTATCGGAGGCAGTAGATATCGCGATCGTGACGGATCTGGGCAATGCCCGCAACAATATTAATATCCTTTCCAGCCATGCCATTATCGCCTGCGGAATGGGTCTGGGAACCGCTTCCGAGGTGGCTCTCGCTCTCAAAAGCCAGAAACCGACCATTTTATTGAGCGATCGCCAAAGTGGGGCTTTTTTTGCCGATTTAGCTGGCGATCGCTTGCTTCTGGCCGCTTCTCCGGAAGATGCTATTACCCGGGTGCGAGTTATGCTTTGAAGCAGCAACTATGACAGTCTGTCCTTTGCGATTGTTTTTGTTGGGAATTATATTCATTTGGCATCAAGCTAGACCAGCAGTTATCAAAAGACTCGGGGTTAAGCGCTACCAACTGTGTGAGGAAAGAGTTATGCCAATTAGAATACTTGTCTGCTTATCAATTGCAGGAATATTGCCATTGGGTTTTGCCTTGACTGCCCATGGAGAGACCCTCGATCCCGAGCAGTCTGTGCAGACAGACGGGCCTGGGCAGGTTGCTCAGAATCCCGATGAAGATGGCTCATTTGAAGCGACCGATGAGGAAGAGGAAGAAGAGGATGAAGAAAATGAAGAAGGCACAGATGAAGAAAGCGATTCAGGAGTGCTGCGAATTACGGTAACGGCTGAAAAGCGGCCCGATACCGTTCAAGACGTTCCCATCAGTATTACGACCTTTACGGAAGAGGATATCGAAGATGCCGATCTTACATCGTTTGAGGATATTGCCGGAGCAACGCCCAATTTTACAGCTTACACCCCCGGACGAAACTTCTTGCTTTACAGCGTTCGCGGTCTGAGTAATTTTAACTTTCTCTCTAGAGACCCGGTCGCGTTTTACATCGACGATGTACCTTACGATTACACGGGCTTTCTTGCACTTGACTTACTCGATTTAGAACGGGTAGAGGTATTGCGAGGACCTCAGTCCACACTATACGGTCGCAATGCTGAAGCGGGGGTCGTCAACGTTGTGACTCGCAAGCCAACCAACACCCCAGAATATAGCTTTACGACTGCCCTAGATAACTTCAGTTTCCCAAACATCAGAGCCAGTATCAGTGGGGCGCTGATTCCAGATAAATTGTTTTATCGCCTGTCCGGTAATTTTCTGCGGCGGGATGGCTATGTCACCAATATCACCACGGGCGAAGATACTGACTTTGAATCCGGTGGTGGCGGTCGAGCACAGCTACTTTGGACGCTATCAGAAAATTGGGAGGTGCTGTTTAATGCCTCTGTGTACGGTTACCGCGATGGTTCCCCCCCGATTAGCCGTCCAGACCTAGGACAAAGTCCATCTGAAACTGACCTGAATGAGGTTGGCTTTAACAATCTAGATACTAACTCTCAGGCTCTCAGAGTTGCCTATGAGAACCCCGACCTAAAATTTACATCGATTACGGCACGACGATTTTCCGATCAGGAAGCGACCAACGATTCCGACGGGACCCAGTCGGATGGAATCGTACAGTTTACCGATCTTGACTCTACTGTTTTCAGTCAAGAACTCCGGCTACAATCCGTCGAGAATGATGGACCATTCTCTTGGTTGGTGGGGGCTTACTTTGAAGATCGTGACTTTAACGTCAATGGGTCAGGGTTTCGCTTTGGTGCTGACTTTTTGTTTGGCTCTTCGGAAACTAGGACTACGGCGGAGATTGACGAACAGACTTATGCAGTGTTTGGTCAGGCCAGCTACCGTCCGATTGAGGCGCTGACCCTAACCGCAGGGTTGCGCTATGAAGTCTTTGATAGTCAGCTAACTAGCACAGAAACAGTATCTACTTCTGGTTCAGTCGCTTTTAATAACGTGAGCAACAACGGAGATCAAGTTATCCCTCGGTTTGCCATTGAGTACGATCTCAATCCAGACCTGATGGTCTACGGCTCGATCGCCCGAGGCTACCGCGCCCAAGGTGTAAACTTTCGAGCGACGTTGTTGGAACAGATTGCGTTTAATGCAGAAAAGTCTTGGAACTATGAGGTAGGCATTCGTTCTTCCTGGTTAGAGGATCGTCTGACAGCCAATCTAACCCTGTTCCATAATCCGATTAATGATTATCAAGTTCCCTCTAGTGACCCAGCCACGGGGCTGTTTGGCTTTGTGGACAATGCTGAGGTGACAATCAATGGCATTGAGGCCGAGCTACGGGCAAGACCTATCGATGGTCTAGATTTAACGGCTGGATTGGGTTGGTTAGATGCTGAATATACGAATTACAGCGATCCGAATTTAGGAACTTTCAACGGCAATAATCTCCCCTACTCTCCTGATTATACCTTTAACATCGCTGCCCAATATCGTTCGCCGGATGGTCTATTTGGTCGGGTGGAAGTCCAAGGATTTGGCACGACGTTTTTCAACGATGGAAATTCTTTACAACAGGATCCCTATGCTTTGGTTAATGCTCGCTTAGGCTATGAGTTTGATAATCAGGGTATCTACTTCTTTGCCAACAACATTTTTGATACGAGACCTTTGGCCACTAAAGCATCTTTCTTTGGCGGCACGATTGTCACTGCGACCTATGGGGCACCGGCTACATTTGGCGTGCAATATCGGGCTCGTTTCTGAGATATCTTTTCCCTCTAAGTGTTAAGGGCGTATGCAATACGCCCTTTTATTTAGGTTGATTAATCGGATTCGATTAACTTCTATTATTCGTCGCGATTGCCCGCCGTGGGTGCTTCTTTTTCTTGACTTCCCGCACTGGAATCCAATTGTTTCAGGTGAATTTGATTGACGGCAATAATGAAATTTTCAATGGCGATCTTGACTTTTTTGAGTCTTTCTTTATCATCCTGAACCAAATTAAAGGCTCGATAGGGTTCTGTTACGCCCAAAACAAATTTTTCTTGTTCGGCTTCTAATTTTTCAACGGTCTGATTGGCATTCACCCAACGTTCCTGAAAGGGAAAGGAGGTGGAAATACTGGTGACGATCGCGGCAAGGGCGGGGAAAATAACGGGCAACCAACGCAAATAGGGAATTGATTCTTGTTTGTCCACCAAGACGAGAATGGGGGTTACGCCCGATAAAATAATGGTGGAAATTTGGAAGATGTAGTAGTAGTTTCGGGAAACTTTGCGAACTTTTTTGTAGTCGTCGATTAATTCTTGACTGTATTCTAGGGCTTTCTCCCGCGCTTCAACACAATCGTTAAAGGCATCAGAGCCTCCCGCAGCATCTTTTTGCGGCAGTAATTTCGTGTAAATTATCGCTTTACGCTTGAGATCGGCTTTGATTCCCTTCGCAAAATTGTCCAGTTGACCGTTGAGGAGAAATAAGAAGATTAATCCAGCAGCTAAAGCAGCATCATAAATGAGAAAGCGCTGAAACTGCCCCGGCATGATGAAAGCAGAGATACTGCAAAAGATTAGGGCTGCAACACCTAAAGATTGCAGAATTTTAATGAGCAGTAACAAAAACAAAAGGGGCGATTGATTTCCGTTTTGAGGGGAAGGCGTAGCGACTTGAGAACTGGTCATTTATTAACTCCAGAAATAATATTCAGCTAAAAATGCAAAGAGAAATTGCTTTTTGAGTTATGGGGGTAGAAAACACCAATAATCCACCCGATACAAATTCGCGATCGCGTCGAACGGCTAAAATCCTAGCATCTTTTGAATATTTTTAAGAGGGAATTTCATTTTTATTTTAATTTAACGCCTAAAAAGCGATCTAATAATTTTTGTCGCCAGAGATAGCGCAAACTCAAACACCATCCCAAAGTAATTAAACCAAGAAGACAATAATCGAGCCAACTCAACAACGATAGTTCAAAAAAGTCCCGGGTGACGGGAATTGCGAGGATACAACAATATAAACCAATCAGGGCGATCGCGACCCCAGTATAGCGCCAATCTTGAGAAAGGGGTTCGCCCCCCACCCACGCCGTTGTTGGGGGTTTGAGAAAAGGAACTAATAATAATCCGCACCAAACTAAAATCGTCACTAAAGCACTGCGAGGAATGGCGAGGAGGCGATCGCCCAAAAACGCCCCCTGTAAACTAACAATTGCGTTACACAAACTCAAACTTGTCGATCCCGACAATCCCAAAGCTAAAGAAGTCATCACTTCACTATCGGTTGCTGCCCAAAGACTTTTTACCAAATAACCGAAATAAACCCCCAATCCCGTTAATGTCACGCTCAGAGTTGCGGGTAGGGTAAAGTGCAGTAAAGAACGCACGATACTGCCTTGGGGAAACTGTCCCGTTCTCGCCCAAATTGGGATAAACATAGTTGGCAATCCGACGGCGATAATTGTGACGACGGCACTATGTTTATTGAGTAAGGGAAACGTACCTAAAACCTGTCCCGTGGCGAAAATAATTAGGGTAACGACAAATACCCGCACCATAAACAATTTTAACACGTCTTGGATGCCGTTCCGAATGCGCTGACCTTCGAGAAAAGTATGAGGAAGAGAGGCAAAAGAATCTTTTAAAAGAACGATATCGGCTGTGTTTCTAGTTGCTTTACTGCCGCTTTCCATTGCAATTCCTAAATTGGCTTTTTTCAACGCTAACACATCATTCACACCATCCCCCATCGCTGCAACATAATGCTCTTCTTGGCGCAGACTTTCCACTAATTTGGCTTTTTGTTCTGGCGTGACGCGACCAAAAATTTGATAGTCCTTAGCTGCGAGGGTAAATTCAGTATCTTCTAGTTTTGCTAATTCCGATCCCGAAATAATAGAGATATCTTCTCCCAATCCGACCTGTTTTGCTAAGGATGCAACCGTATCGGGATGATCGCCAGAAATGATTTTTAAATTAATCCCAGCATTGGCAAATCCAACTAAAGTTTCTTTAGCATCATGACGCAATTCATCGCTAAAACTAATGATTCCCAAGGGCGTGAATTTTGGTAATCCAGATGGAAAAATGAGAAGATTTTGAATCTCTTCCTCGGAAAAAATATCGGGGTGATAAATGAAGAGAAGAACGCGTAATCCTTGTTTTGTTAATATTTGAATCGTTTCTCGATCTGCTTCCTTTAGCGTTACGCGATCGCTTAATATTTCTGGTGCGCCAAAAATATAAGTTCCATTTCTTCCCTCGCTTGCAAACGCGATCGCGCTCCATTTTCGAGTTGAAGAAAAGGCAATTTCCCAGATTATGGGCTGTTTTTGACCGAGACAAACCGTCGCGATCGCCTCGCTTGTCTTATTTTTAGTCGTGCTGTTAAAAACGTAATCTCCTAGAATTTCGCGTAATTCTTCTTCAGCGCGATCGATAGGATAAAGTGCGTTTAAATGAATACGATTTGTCGTTAAAGTTCCGGTTTTATCCAAACAAAGGACATCAACATTACTTAAAGATTCTACAGCATTTGCTTGTTGAATGAGAACCTCCTGACCGACCATTCGCACGGCTCCCAACGCATAAGCAAGGGTAATTGATAAATATAAACCGCTCGGCACTAATCCTGCAATAACGGCGGCTCTTTGTACGCCATCCCCAAAGGTTAAAAACCCCGTCCAAACCGAGACACCGACTAAAATCCACAAAAAAGTAGCCAACAGAAGAAAGATACGAATAACGAGATTAATTTCTAATTGTAGGGGCGTATAAACCCTACGAAATTCTCTCGCTTTAGCTGCAATCTGATAAGCCAAACTCGCCTTCCCAACTTGGGTCGCTCGATAATAAGTTTTGCCACTCGTACAAATACTACCCGAATAGACAGTATGGCCTTTTTGCTTGGCGATCGCATCGGATTCTCCCGTCAATAAAGACTCATCCACTTCAACATTATTATCACCAATAATTTCCCCATCGACAACAATTTGATCCCCAGTTTCCAGAATGAGAATATCTCCTAAAACAATTTCTTTGGGATCGATCTGTCGTTCCTTACCTTCGCGAATGACTGTTGCTCGCGGTCGAGTTAATAAGGCAATGCGATCGAGCTTTTGTTTTGCCCAAACTTCCTGTAAAACATTAACAATTACACCACCTAAGATAACAACACCAACTAATAGAGCATCTCCAACTCGGCCTAACAGAATTAAAAAGAGACTGAGTAGAAAAAAAACAAGATTTATAAAAGTAAAAAGATTTTCTTGTAGAATTTGTAAATAAGAGCGACTGGTGGTGAGAGAAATATTATTTCCCCGACCTGCTTTGCGAAGGGCGATCGCATCGGCTTCACTTAAACCTGTAGGCACGGACATATTGATCTAACAAATGATTCGATGGATGAAGGCAGTTTTCTTGAACGGATTATAACAATAAGTTTGTCGGGAAATATTGCCAATCCTTTTGAGGATATGCGTATCATCCATCGAAGGGCGCGGTCCTTAACGCCCTTACTATACAGTTTTGGAAATCAATTGCTGTTTTGTTCTCGTATTATTAATTTTGGCGAAACTCGATAATATTTCCGAAGGGATCGATGCGACAGAATCCCGATTGTCCCGCCGGACTATTCCAGTTAACGATCGCATTTCCCCCCGCATCCACAGAGGACGATTCAACGTCAACATTACTCGCTTGGACTCCTGCCAATCTCGCCGCAACTTCATTTTGGCAGCTATCTAAGAGTCCTGTTGACGTGGAGGGTTGAGAAGAGGGAGAGGGTCGTGTAGTGGGTTGCTGCCTCGAAGAAGGGCGAGAAGTGGGGGTAGGAGTGCTTCTCGGGGGGGTATTGGAGGCATTGCGAGGCGTACAACTGCCCCGCCAACTGCTGAGAACCCCGGAAGAGTCTTCTTGGACATCGTTGCCCAAATATCCCCACGCCATCGCTCGGTTCAACCCATCCCGTTCTCGCCGTCCGCGATCGGTTTCGGTGACGCAATCATATAAAATCTCACTTTGGGCAAACCCGGGCAAAGAGGTAATGCTCCCGACGATCAGAGTTGTCGTCGTTAAGGTTAAGACAATGGTTTTCAGGCGATCGCTCACGATTTTTTTCCTTCCCAAACAAAAAGATTATTCCTCCTTGAGACGCTCTTTACCGGGTAATCTGTTCCCTTTCCACGAAGAAAACTCCCTCTTTCTCAAAGATTGCTTTTTTTCTCTCCTCATCGCGTACAAAGTTTTGTACAATACCCTAAATCCATCTTGAGTTTCTCACTCGAGCATTATTGCGTGCATTGGAATTTTAAATATTTAGTTTTTGAATACTTCAAAATAAACAAAAAACTTTACCAGAATGATTTTTTCTCGCTACAACTTTATAATCCGATTGACTATTACTATTTTTACGGCTGTTATTTCTATTCTTTATTATTGGCAACTCCAAGATCAATACACCTATACAACAAATCTGATTCAAGAACGGGTTCAAGAAGCAGCAATTCAAATCGATGAATCCATAAAAACGACGACTGATTACGTCGAGCAAATGCAGATTCGAGCCAATTCTTTTTATGAAATAAGTCAAATTGGAGTTGCGGAATCTCTTCTTTTTGACAATCTCAAAGAAAGCGAAGAGCAAGGAAAAATTTCCTATAATTTAGATCGGATTCCACTTCCCTACACCCAAGGATTAATTGGGAATTTAACTGGATTGGGAGCGCTGCGCGATCGCGACTCCGATTTTTATCGAGAAATTACAATGGCTTTTTCTCTCAATCCTTTGTTTCAAACTGCTTTAAAAGTTATTCCCGATAATCTTCACGCTTATTACCTTTCTCAAAAACAATTTATTAATCGCTTTCCTTGGGTTGATTCGCAAACTTTTCACTTTCAAAAAGATTTATTAGATTTAGAATTATTCTGGCGATCTCTCCCAGAAAATAATCGCAGTCGCGAGCAATTTTGGACAACAGCTTATCTCGATCCAGCAAATGGCAAGGTTAGTGTAACCTGTGCTGCTCCTGTTTATGAAAAAAACAAATTTCGAGGAACGATTGCCCTAGATGTCACCCTCAATGAATTGAGTAAAATTTTGGAAAAATCCAAATTCAAACAAGGACAGTTATTCTTAATTAATAAAGGCGGTCAAATTTTAGCCGATCGAGAGAATTGGGAGCAAGAAACGCCTAAAATTGAATCAATTTGGAGTTTGATTCCCGAAAACTTACGAGAACAATTTTATCATTTTACTCGAGATGAAAATCTTGGCAGCCAAAAGTTTGGTTCATATCTCTGGTTTCATTCTAGTTTAGATCAATCACCTTGGTCTTTGGTTTTTTTTACAAAACAAGTCGATATTCTCA
>JBCCVR010000122.1:0-23391 GCA_039194995.1 Cyanobacteria bacterium P01_E01_bin.42
ACAAAAAAGTTAATGAAGTCCCTTCCAACTAAGGCGAGAGGAGGCACATTTCTGATGCTTGATGATATTCCTAGGATTCTGTTTGAGTTTAACTATTGAATGCTGTATCAATCTTCGATATAGCACTTTGTTTTCTTACTAATTTCTAGTCATGACTAAACGAATAAAAAATTATTATTTGGATACCGCGAGTATTCCAGATATTGATGCTTTAATCACATATATTGAGGACAATCCTCAATATTCCGACATTGTAGAGGAAGCTAAAAATCCTAAAAAAACCTCGGAAAAGGAGAATAAACTCACAAAGTGTGGCAAAAATATTGTCAACTTAGTGATTGCCAATCCCAAGGATTTTTATGGCAGAGCGCTAGTTTCTAAAAACTTAGAGCAACACAGTCGCATCACTGCAGGATCCGTTTCCGTAAGCAGTTTTTTTAATTTCTTCATGAATAATCCCCTGCTTTTCTATGCTTTCAGCAGTTTTGGAATTTTCTCATGGCTGTGTGCGCTCATCACCAATGGCTTAATTTTGAGATTCACCAACCTTTGTGCCACCGCTACCTCTGCGCGTAAGCGAGGAAATCGAGGATGGAGTAACTGGGCGCTCGGTGGCACGATTTCTCTCAATTTACTTCAATCTCTGGTTTCAGGCGTTGGAACCGAGTTGATGCTCAACCAATCAGGATTAAGTCAGCTAAAAGCAAAAGAATTGATTGAGGAACAAAAGGCACGAGTTGAAGAACTCAAAAACCTCGATCGCCCTGAATACGAGGAGGCTAAAGCGCTTTGTGAAGGGGGAGAACGAGAATTGAATAGTTTAAATCGCGGTCATCCTCGTTGGGATAGCCTATATGTCCGGCTCTACGGACAATGGGGAGAGCAAAAAAAAGATTGGAGTCGAGTTCCCCTCGAGCAACTTCCAGTATGCAGACAGTCTGAACGGCTAAGAACGGAGGCGTTTAAAGGTTATGAGACCGCAAAAGCCGAGTTGGAGGAGAAATTATTAGATCGAAATCGATTAGGGGACGATTTGAGCTTCCTGCAATACGCCTTTCCTGTTGTCCATAACGCAAATTTTAAACCGAATGGAAGCCTTCAGTCTGGCATTGAGGCGTCCCGCCTAGCCATTCTGCTTTTCATCGAGAGATTTGCTCGCTTGGATGTCCAGAACATGGCTGCACTAGGGTTTCCCGGATTGTTTCTCCTCCTCTCTCTCCTGACGAGTGGCTTTGCCTGTGCAATGACCATCCAGCACAGCAAGCGCGAGGATGTCCAAATGTCCTTTAACGACGCAGTGCAGCAACAACGCGACTGCCTGCTTGAAGAATTGCGGCAGCAATTGTAATCGGTCAAACTTGGGGGGTTTCCACCCCCTCACTCACATTATGCAATAGCACGAGGTTGTAATGAGTCACAATGGCAATGGTAACGATAACGGTAATGGCACAAAACAACTACAAGAAATCGATGCACGAGAACTCCTCCACATCGATCCTACTTCGCTTTCAGAGGAAGTCGATCGACAACACTCTCCAAAAGAAGTTGTAGGTCTTGAATACAAACGGCGGTTATACAGTCTGTTCGTTGAAAAAGTCCAGCGCACGGGACGCATGGAACATCCTCAATTACTCCAATGGTTGCAAAGAGTTTACGATGTCGATACCGCTCTTCACGGACAAATCCTTATGCCCGAACTCCTAGAAGCTCTCAAGAACAACTTAAAAGAATCGCGGGATCGAATCGCTCGGGCGTGCCAGGAGATTTTGAAGAAGATCGGGGAGGTAGCCGAGAAAATCGGCTCGAATAGCCTTGATTCATCAGCGATCGAGCGATTAACCCCAGAAATCGCTCGATCTACTGGATGCTTGCAAGGCGCAGTAGCGTATTTAATTGACGAAACTGAAACCCATACTCAATCTTCTCTTCATGCCGAAGCCACAACCGATGAGTATAAAATTGCCAATCTGATTCGGGAACTGGAATATCTGACGGCCTATATCGCCGAACGCGCTCAAGTTCGATATATCCAGCAGGAATTACTACCAGGTGATAGTCCAGAACGCTATTTCCGCCGCCTCTATCTTTATCTAAGTCTCTGTCCTTGCCTAGCAGAAGATTTAGGAGCTTGCATTGCCAACATTCTGAGCAAAAAAGTAGCTCGACCTAAATTTCTCGCACCTGAATTGCAGGATTTCCAAGACGATGACGACAACAGTAACAACGACGAATAACTTTTGACCAATCATTTAGAAAAACAAAGGAGAAAATTCATGTCTGACAAATTTCAAGACATCATTGCAGTAATTATCAAAGAATTATTCTCGCATCCTTCCCAACCTGCCGCATTCAACGAGAAACAAAAATTGAGACCAATGAAAGCTCAAGACATCAAAACAGCCTACGAACAGGGCAAACGAGATTTTAGTTACATCGAACTTTCCCATGATGAAGCCAATGATACCCTCAGCCAACTCGATCTAAGCGATATTATTTTTTGCGGATCGAAATTGCAAGGTATCAACCTAAATCGCAGCAATCTTACAGGAGCAAATTTAAGTTGTGCTAATTTGAGCTACGCTGTCCTCAGTAATGCCATCCTCGAACGCAGTAATTGCGCTCAAACCCAATTATCTCAGGCGAATCTCCGTCATGTTTATGGTTTAGGAGTTAACTTTTTTGCAGCCAATTTACGGGGTGCGAATTTGAGTATGGGAGATTTCGAGCAGGCTAATTTCAGCGAAGCTGATTTAAGTTCAACTGATTTAAGTTGGGCAAATCTTAATAGCACGAATTTGAATCGAACAAACTTATACGATGTTAATTTAAGTTGGGCAGATTTAGAAGCATCAAACCCAGAACGGGCATATACAAGGAATACCACATGGGACAAAAGTCGCTTTCCTTGGGGGCGATATCTTGTTTGGACTAAAATGCGACCGTGAAAGTCATAAAAATCGGTATACTCGATCGCATTCCTTCCCGTGTTGGAAAGCGATCGCCTCTCAATACCCAGACCAAAAGAAAAGCGATCGCCTCTCCTAAGCCACTGCAAAACCCATTTCTTTTCTGATTTCAGGATCGTAAAATGCTAAAACAATTTTATCTTTGGGGACTCCTGCATTTAATAATTCTGATGCAACCCCCTCTTCTGTTCCATCCCGTTGAATCCAGATTTTACCATCAATGATATCGACATGAATCAAACAGCCGTGAACTCGCTTCGTTGCTGTCGATCTATGATTGATTTTTTCGCGACCGACTAACATTAATAAATAACGATCTTGTTGGCGATCGAAAATTGTTTCCAGTGCGACATCATCCTCATAAGGAACTTCTGTATGAGAGATAATAATATTTTGAATTAATTCGCGGTAGGTTGACAGGGTATCCATTCGATGATTTCCTCCGATTGAACATCAAAAACAATGAGAAACAGTTGATAGTCTTCTCTCAAAAGTCTGCCAATGGGTTCTTCAAAAATATCAATTCTACCTGTCCGTATCCTTCATTAATATGATATCAAACCCAATCGCGATCGCTTGGGAAAGAGCTTGGCGTGTCGGTGCGAGTCGAGTCGTTGTCAGGTTGGCAGAATAAATGAGGGAGTTTAACTGTAATATACCTGATAACTTTGATGCGATCGCGGAGGCAAAAATGGGAGAGCGCATCCTCAAAAGCGGTTCGGGTTGGCGGTTGGGTTGGCATCCTGAAGCCGAACAATATTGCGGTTTGGTGGGGGGAGATGATTGGGCATTCGAGTTAACTGAGGCGGAATGGCAGGATTTTTGCCGTTTATTGGGACAATTGGCAGAAACGATGAGCCAAATGGCAGCAGAATTGATGGAAGAGGAACGCATTGCCTGTGAAGTGGAAAGCGATCGCCTCTGGATGGAAGCAGAAGGATTTGCCCATGCCTACGAATTGCGCTTAATTCTCAATTCTGGGCGGCAATGTGAGGGAAATTGGGGGGCGGATGCGGCGCGGGAATTAATCGCAGCGGCACAAATGCTAACGGTGTTTTGACGGGATGGAGAAGGTAGGAAAATGTGCAGGAGATAATGCCGATTTAATAGGCTAAACGCTGGCGATCGATCGCGTTTTCATGGCCATCAAAAGACGATCGCAAATTGCCCACCGTTCCGAGCCTCGCTTAATCCACTGCTGCTTGCTCTCATCATAATCGCGCTGCTGTTCGATCGCCCGCTTGAGACGCTGTTGCTGTTGGGATGGAAGATAGGGAAGCATCTCCTCTGCAACCCGTAAAGCGCTCATTTGCTCAAAAGCCGAATCGGGAGAAGCGATCGCCGCTAAAACTGGAGAAAAATAATTCTCGGTCTCCTGCATTTTCGCCACACAAGACAGCCCCACCAAACGCTGTCCTTGATGTTGGGACTGCAAGTGAGCTAAGATTTCCGACTCCGATAAATCCGCCGACTCCGCCAGCGATCGCATTCCGCCGCCCACCGCTTCAAACAAGAAATTGCGACGAGTCCCGGAAGGATATTCTTCCTGTAACACTTGATAGCGATCGGCCAGCTTATCTAAATCCTGTCGCGCCCGTTCGGGGGAAATTCGCTCGCAACATTCGTCTACTAAGCGATCGCGAATTTCTCGTAATTGTCCCCGTTCTCGATAGGGAGCCGTTTCCTCGGCATCTTCTAAGACCACCTTCAACGCACCGACGACCTCATCCCGGGTTTGAGGGGCGATCGCTTGTAAAATCCCCTCTAGCCCCCCCGTACTAAATCCCCCCGTGGGCGTATCGATGCGTCCTCCCACTAAAGCCAATAACTTAATTCCGGCGGGCAGCCACACCGCCACCAAGAGTAAAACCGTTGTATTTTGTACCCCAAAATTAAAGATAAACCCCGCTTCCTCTGTCCAACCCACTTGAAACAAGCTCAAAAAGGCAAGCAACAAGATGGGCTTTAACCAAACCGCAGGCAAGCGCAACAGCGATCGCAATAACTGTGCGATCGTTTCGAGTTTAGTGGAGGCAGGCAGGCGATCGGACATAGTAGATGTTGATAATTAACAGGGCTTGCAGGGTTGCCGTTCTTTATCGTATCATTAGAGATTGCGTGTCCAACACAAGCTCGGATCGGGTTGAGACATCTCAATAAAAGCTAATTCATGCCGAGTCTCATCAATTAGCTACCTGTACGGCCTCTATTATTAAGGATTGATAACCATGACTTACGCGATCGTCGAAACGGGAGGAAAGCAACTGCGCGTCGAACCCGGACGCTTTTATGATATCGAACTCCTCCACGTCGATCCCGATGAATCTTACAGTATTGATAAGGTTCTACTCGTTCACCACGATGATGATATTCATATCGGACAGCCTTTTGTTGAAGGGGCAACCGTAGAAGGAACGATAATGCGACACTTCCGGGGACGCAAAGTGATTGTTTACAAAATGCGCCCTAAGAAGAAAACCCGCAAAAAACGCGGACACCGCCAAGAAATCACCCGCTTGATGATTAATTCCATTCAACTCAACGGTTCTGTTTTAGCAGAAGCTGATGTTAGTGCATTAGAGGCGGAAACTCCTAATCTCGCTCCCGATCCTGCACCGATCGTTGAAGCAGACGAACCGATTGCTGCAGCCGAACCCGAGGCATCTGTTACCGAAGATTCAGAAGCAGCAGCCCCGGAGACTGCCGAAACCGTAAAAGAAGAAGGATAAATCGACGTAAAAGCGTCACAATAGAAAAAGCGATCGCCAAACCCATAAGGAGGAAATCATGGCTCATAAGAAAGGAACGGGAAGTACCCGAAACGGTCGGGATTCTAATTCTAAGCGCTTAGGCGTTAAGCGATATGGCGGTCAAGTCGTCAAAGCAGGTAACATTCTCATCCGCCAGCGCGGGACGAAAGTTCACCCCGGGAAAAATGTCGGTCGCGGCAATGACGATACCCTCTTTGCCCTCATTGATGGTGTTGTCAAATTCGAACGCAAAGATAAATCTCGTAAAAAAGTTAGCGTTTACCCCGTTGAAGCAGCCGCAGAGGTATAAATCTCTCGGACAAATGACGAAAGGGCGGCCGACTGGCCGCCCTTTGTCGTGGATTGAGGATTTGTCAGGGAATCGTGATGTATTTTTGGACAAACCTTGTATTTTTTGTAAAAATTGCTACAATTTGCAAAGACAGGGCGAAAACAAGCGTTTGCTCGTCCAAAGTAGGCGCACTCTTCACATCAAGCAATCGGAGGGGTCAATTGCAAACTCAAAGTCAATCGGGAGCGAACACCATGGATTGTCGTCATATTCAATTTCAAGACAGCAAATCAATTATTGACCTCGCACAACTCCAAGAGTTATTCATACAAGCCGCATTTTGGGCAAAAGATCGCAACATGGCAGAGATGGAGATCGCCATTGAAAATAGCAATCCCACGATTACCGTCTGGGATGGCGATCGCCTGATCGGCTTTGCCCGGGCTACTTCTGATGGAATTTATCGCGCCACGATTTGGGATGTGGTCATTCATCCCGACTATCAAGGTGCGGGTTTGGGTCGCAAGTTGGTGGAAACGGTTATTGCTCATCCCCAAGTCAACCGCGTCGAGCGCATTTACTTGATGACGACCCACCAACAGCATTTTTACGAACGGATTGGCTTTGAGGAAAATCAAACCACAACCATGATCCTCTACGGAAATGCTAATCGATTAGTGACTCCTCTGTTAGTATCTCCCCAGAAGCCAGAGGTACCGAACACTGTAGCCGTGTAAATGGATGTTCGTCTTCGGGAGAGGGCGATTGCAAAATTTCTAACGCTCCTCCCATGGTTTCTAATAGGCACTGACTCAACAATAAATTCATTCCGGGAGAGGGAACGGGTTGATGCAACATGGCATTGACCGTTTCAGGATCGATTTTTAAAGGTGGGCGATCGAGTAAATTGATGGGTTCTTGCCAAATTTCTCGAGGGGATTTGATGTCAATCCATATCCAACCCAGATCTTGTTCTGGGGAAGTCCGAACGGTAACGGCAATTCCGCCTTCTTTCATGTGAGCGATCGCCGTGTCGAGCAAACTCACTAAAACCTGAGCAAAACGTTTAAAATCTGCATTAATATAAAGTTCTGGTTCGGGATAGTCAATTTCGAGTTCGTAGCTGCGATTAGCGGCTTGTAAATGGATGAGGCGTTGTACTTCCCCAAAAACTTCGCTTAAGGGAAAGGGTTGAATTGCCGCTTGGCTCGAGCCGTGTTCTACTTTAGAAACATAAATAATATCATCGAGAAGTTTAATCAGTTTTAAGGCAGCTTGGTGAGCTTGACCGACAAATTCTCGCTCTTCTTCCGGACTTTCGCACAGATCCGCAAGAATTAACTGATGTAATCCCAGCAGGCTGTTTAAGGGCGATCGCAGTTCGTGAGACGTTCGCGCCAAAAAGCCGGATTTAAACAAGCTCATCTGTGCAGCCATTTGATAGGCCAATTTAGCTTCCTCGAGTTCCGCTTTTAAAGTTTCTAGTTCCTCACTCATGCTTTTATTTTTCCTCGATCGCAACACTACCGTGACGGAGAATCTCCCATCCCTTTCCCGTCCATTTTGCCACAGTTGAGGGTAGCCCGCTCCCTACCGTAACATTTCCAGAGAAATCACCGGACTCGAGCACGGCAACATCGGGAAAAACGGCCGCGATCGCGTCGCAGGTTTCTAAGGGAGGCTCGCCGGAACGGTTGGCACTGGTGGTGGCGAGGGGCCCGGTTTGTCGCAAAATCTCTCGGGCTGCGGTTAGGGCGGGAACGCGAATGCCGATGGTAGAGCGATCGCGAGGGTTCATTTCTGCGGGTACCAAAGCAGAAGCGGGTAAAACGAGGGTAAGCGCCCCCGGCCAGTATTTCTCCCCTATCTGTTGCCAAAAGCCTATTTCTGCCTCAGAACCTTGCAGATAGGATTGTATATCCAAAAAGTCCGCTCCCAGCAAAATTAAGGGTTTTTCTAAAGAGCGTCCTTTGAGATTGAAAATTGCCGCCGCGCGATCGGGGCGGGTGGCGAGAGCGGGAACGGTATCCGTGGGAAAGCTGACTGTTCCTCCGGTTTTGACCGTCTCAATTAATTGTTGTTGAGAGACTTTCATTGACGATAGGCAAGAGCAAAGCGATCGACATTGGCAAGGTCGGGAACGATGTGGATCTGGCAATACTGTCCCTGCTCTTCCAGCAGGCGAGCAACAGCCCGGGCTTGTCCGTCCATCATTTCCACAGCCCAGAACCCCCCAGAATGCAAATAATCGGGGGCAGTCTCCACGAGATAGCGAATGGCATCGAGGCCGTCTCTTCCGCCATCTAGAGCCAGATGGGGTTCGTGTCGGCATACTTCCGGCTGCAATTGGGGAATGAGAGCGGAAGGAATATAAGGGGGATTGGACACCATACCGCTTATTTTACCGGCCAAGGCTGCCAAGGGTTGCCACCAAGACCCTTGATAGAAGTTTATTCCTTCTGCGATCGCCAGCATCCGAGCATTTTCCCGGGCGATCGCCAGACTTTCGGGACTCGCATCCACCCCGTGAATCGTCCCTTGAGGCAAATATTCTCTCAGTCCCAAGGCGATCGCGCCGCTTCCCGTTCCCAAATCTACCCAATGCCCCGTTGCCAGTGCCGGATTTTCGGCGATCGCTGCGGCGGCGAGATCCACGAGCATTTCCGTCTCCGGACGTGGAATGAGCACTTGAGGTGACACTTTGAGGGTAAAGTGCCGCCAATGGGCGCGACCGACGAGGTGTTGCAGGGGAACGCGATCGCCAATACGGAGTTGCCAGAGTCGATCTAACTCTGACAGGGAAGCATTCAGGTCGATGGACGCATTGTCGGCGGCAAATCGCAGACTCAAAGTACTACACCCGCCTCGTTCTCGCAACAGCCAATCCACCTCTTCTGGGGGAATGCCTGCCGCGATCGCCCTAGCTCGGGCGCGCTCTCGCCAAGATTGCAATTCTCGACCCGAAACGATCGCCATTTACCTACTGTTGCTGGCGGAGCAAATTAATATATTCGAGGGAGGCTTGAGTGGGAATGAGAACGATTTTTTCCAGTTCCGCACTGTCGTTTTGCTCGAATGTTTGAATGACACCTTCTAAAGGAATAGCTTGAATTTCTACGGTATTGGCTAAAGAAGGCTGTTGTTCTTTAAACCGCGCAACCATTTGTTCGAGGCGTTCTTTCTCGAAAAAGAAGGGAATCACCTGCTCGTTGTTTTGTTGGAGGGTTAAATAACCGCCATCGTTGCCTCCTTTGGCGACGAAGAGAGGAACGCCTTGAAAATCTTGAGCGGAGTTAACTTGTTCGGCAAGTTCGACTTGGCGGGTGGTAGGCACATAAGTAAAGTTTACCCCCTCTGCTTGGGCATTGCGGCGATCGAGTTGATAGATGTCTCCCAGAGATACGGGGATAATTTGTAGCTTATTACCCAGATTGGGATTCTCTTGTTTGAGACGATTGATAAAGGCTTCTGCATCCCCCGGATTAATAAAAACTCCCGCTACGCTGTCGCCATCGTCATTACTGGCATTTTGCTGGTTGGGAATTCTGGCAACCAAAGGCGCGCCATTTTCATCGGCAACGGCAAATACAGGAACGCTTTGCAGCCGTTCGATAATCTGTGCTTCCGTCAGCGCAAGAGCTTTGAACGTGCCAGCAAACCACGTACTCGTTAGGGTAACTCCCGCTACGCCCAACGCTAGACACCAACGAACCAAAGATTTCATTTTCATTGTGATTGACCTCAAAACTGTATTGGACTATTGCCCCTAAACAATGGCAGTGGATTTTTCGAGCGCGAGTCGATGGCGATCGCCGCACGTGCTGCAAACACAAACTGTTAACGCCTCGAACTCCAACGGAGTTAAAAATTTGTAAATTTTTTTATTCAAGATACCGCAATTGTTAACAGTTGTGAACTCTTGGGACTGGAATCTTGGAAAAGGAGTTCCCCGAGAGGGAGCGGAGAGAGCGGGGAAAGCACCCCAGACAATTTTTATTTGCGGGGGCGAACAAAATATGCCATGATCGGTGACTTAGCAATTATCGAGATTGCTGGAATCGCGATCGCTCACCATTGCCTCAGTCCGTGTTATGAAACCCAATTGGATCGTTCCCGCTCAACGCCTAAAAGCGCTACCGCCTTATGTTTTTGCCCGTCTTGACGAACTCAAAGCCCGCGCCCGAGAGCAAGGGTTGGATTTAATCGATCTCGGTATGGGGAATCCCGATGGTTCGGCCCCTCGTCCGGCTATTGATGCGGCGATCGCGGCGTTTGAGCAGCCCCTTCATCACGGTTATCCGCCTTTTGAAGGCACGGCTAGTTTTCGCGGGGCGATCGCCACTTGGTACGAGAGACGGTATGGGGTGGATTTAGACCCGGATTCCGAAGCATTGCCCCTACTGGGATCCAAAGAAGGATTGACCCATCTCGCCCTAGCTTATGTGGATCCCGGAGATATCGTTATCGTTCCCAGTCCGTCCTATCCGGCTCATTTTCGCGGTCCTCTCATTGCTGGGGCAAAATTGCACCAACTCCAGCTTACGGCGGAAAATAACTGGTTGATCGACCTCTCTGCCATTCCTGAAGATGTGGCGCGACGGGCGAAAATCTTTTATTTCAACTATCCGAATAATCCCACCACCGCAACGGCACCGAGAGCGTTTTTTGAAGAAATTGTGGCTTTTGCTCGCCATTACGAAATTCTATTGGTTCACGATCTCTGTTATGCCGAACTCGCCTTTGATGGCTATCAACCCACCAGTTTGTTGGAAATTCCGGGAGCAAAGGAAATCGGCGTTGAATTTCATACGCTCTCCAAAACCTACAATATGGCGGGTTGGCGCGTGGGTTTTGCAGTCGGGAATTCTCGCATCATTCAAGGATTACGCACCTTGAAAACTAATTTGGATTATGGCATCTTTGCCGTGATTCAAACTGCCGCCGAAACGGCTCTACAATTGCCCGATACTTATGTCCGAGAAGTCCAAGAACGCTATCGCAGCCGTCGGGATTTTCTCATCTCGGGTTTGGCGGAATTGGGTTGGAATGTCCCTAAATCTAAAGCAACGATGTATCTGTGGGTGCCTTGTCCTGTTGGCATGAAATCCACCGATTTTGCCCTAGAGGTGTTGCAAACCACGGGTGTTGTTGTGACCCCCGGCAATGCCTTTGGGGAAGCCGGAGAAGGATACATCCGCATTAGTTTGATTGCCGATCGCGATCGCTTGGGAAATGCTCTCAACCGTTGGAAAAATGCAGGCATTCGCTATCAACCCGAAGCCGTATTCGCTTCGACAATGGGCGATCGCTAATTTCCCCCCGTTGATTGCACCTCATTGGCTGCATCTCATTGGCTGCAATAAGGAGATGAGTCGGAACAAACCGAGAAAAGTGAAGCCTCGCCCTGCCGTGAAATTTTGAAGCGCGATCGTGTCGTATGATAGAACATGAGAATGAGTATCGGTGGCTGAGTTATTGCTTGTCTTAGGGATTTCCCAATTGAGTATTAGCCAAAGGCTTTTTTCCGAATTCCAATCTCTACACATTGTTCAATTAATTCGCGAGGTAAGCTATGACAGTGTATATCGGTAATCTTCCCTATGAAGTCACAGAGGAGGATTTACAGAGTGTTTTTGCAGAATATGGTTCTGTCAAGCGGGTGAAACTGCCCATGGATCGCGATACGGGAAAAAAAAGAGGCTTTGGCTTCGTAGACATGGAAGAAGAAACTGAGGAAGCAACGGCGATCGATAATCTAGATGGCGCAGAATGGATGGGTCGCACGTTAAAAGCCAACAAAGCCAAACCGCGAGAACCACGCGATTCCAACCGCAATTGGAACAATGACAATCGCAATTTCTAATTCCGAGGCGATCGCTATCAAGATTTAGCCGCAAAATTCAAACTAAAGATCGAGTTAGAGAATAAAGCGAAAAGCTATTCTTGTGGGTATTATAGCCTGTTTTGTACAGCCTGTTTTGTATCGATTTATTGGCCAACAGAGAAAGTAGGAGAGTATTGAATGGCCCAAGTTGTTCTTGGTGAAAACGAGCAGTTAGAATCAGCATTGCGCCGATTTAAACGAAAAGTATCTCGGGCGGGCATTTTCAGTGATATGAAAAAGCATCGCCACTTTGAAACCCCCGCCCAAAAACGCAAGCGGAAAGAACTGGCAAGACATAAGGAAAAACGCTGGCTTCGCAGTCGCAAGAAACAATCCTAATTGAATCGACCGGATAGATCGTATTTCTGTTGTATAGGGGAGGTGAAATCCATTGTTAAGGAAGGAAAATCTCCCTATGAAACCTACGAATCGGGTAAAATTGATGACTCGCGCCACAGCAGGCGCGATTCTCACCAGCACTCTTGCTGCCCCCGTCGCCCGCGCCTATCAAACACTACCGGAAAATCTCCTCGATACCCCCTCAGTCAACCCCGGAGAGAACCAGTTTTCCCTGTCGGCACTTACAGAAATTCCCGCTCTCCCTTATCCCGATTTTGACGAGTCACCTTTAGAATTTTCTAACTTTGGGTCTAATTTGGGGACGGAGATCGACTCGTCCTATCAACTCGCCCAGTTTCAGGATCTCGATACGACCTATTGGGCGGCAGATTTTATCTCTCAACTCCTCGAAGCCGAGATTGTCAAAGGCTTTCCCAATGGTCGCTTCCTCCCGGAAAATCAAGTAACTCGCGCTCAATTCGCCGCCACGATCGCCAAGGCCTTCAGCGATCGCGAATCCACTCGCAATGCTATTACCTTTAGTGACGTTCCCCGCACTCACTGGGGCTACCAAGCTATCCAAACAGCTTATCAAATGGGCTTTCTCTCCCCCCAAGGCAGCCGCTTTAACCCCGATAGTCCCATGAGTCGCCTGGACATTCTCACGGCTTTAACGCAAGGATTGGGCTATTCCTACGACAGTACCCCGGACGTTCTCAACACGATTCTCGGCTTGTTTAACGATGCGAATTTCGTACCCGCCGAAGCCCGGCCCGTCATTGCGATCGCAGCCATGCGAGGAATGTTGGTCAATTATCCCAACGTGCGCGCTTTGAACGTGACGCAAACCGCAACCCGCGCCGATATGGCAGCCTATCTCTATCAAGCCTTGGTCAGTTCTGGCAAGGCCGAAGCGATCGCTTCTCCCTATGCGATCGATCTCGAAGGAGTCGAAGGGATTCCTCTCCCTGCTGTTAACAACAGTCAATAACAGTAGGACAACCCCTGTAAATTTCCTCACCCCTGAAAACTAGAACAATTGCAGGTTATTTCAATTTTCAATTCTTAACGGGTTGATTGACTCCGAGGGCGAGGGATACTGATGATTAATAATTGATAATTGAAGTGACCATCTTCCCCATTACGATTTCACAGTTTGGGATTATCAAGATCGCGATCGCCTAATTCTACCAATGAAACTTAAAAACTTACTCGTATTATCTGTATTGGTTTTAATTGCCTGCACTCCGACAGAGAGAAATTCCTCTGGAAATTCCTCTGGCAGTTCTTCCCTCGAACCCATTGCAAGCTGTCCCGAAGAATTGAGATTTACCGTGACGGATGTTGAAGGAGAAGAACGCTTGCAAGCGGAATTTGGCTCGTTTCAAACGGCTCTAGAGGATGTTTTGGGCGTTCCCGTTACCCTCGTCCCTCTCGATCGCAGTTATGTGTCGGCGGCTCCCGCCCTAATGTTCGATCTCGTCGATCTGGCTTTTGCCGGGCCATCTGAGTACGTTCTCATGAATTCCAAAGCAAAAGCGATTCCCCTAGTTGGGATTACTCGTTCGGAGTACCATACCGTTATTCTGGCCAATGCAGAAAGCGACATTGACAGTTTAGACAAGCTAGAGGGAAAAACCCTCGGCATTCGCAAAGCCGGTTCTACTGCCAGTCACTTGGGCGCATTAGAAATGCTGGCGGAAGCGGGTTTGAAGCCCGCCGACCATTTTAAGGTGGAAATTGTCGGCAGCGATCGCGGTTTGCGCGATCTCAAAGAAGGAAAACTGGATGCTTGGGCGGAGGGCAATCCCAACTACGTTCGCGCCCTCGAGAAATACAATCTGAGCGAATCCGATTTTACTCTGGTTAGGCAAGGGAAACCTTTACCGAACGATCTGCTCGTTGCCAACCCTATCCTAGAAACTGAGTGTATTGAAGCAATGCGATCGCGCATCGTTGAAAACGAACGCAACTTAATGGATGCCATTTTAGCCGCTCCTGCCAACAAGAAATTCGCAGAATCCCAAATCGTTCCGGCAAAAGACGAAGATTACGATATGATTCGCGAGGGATACAAGGCGATCGGGCAAGAGTTTTAAGGTTAACCCATGACATGCACGGGGAGCGAAATCGAGAATTCCGTGCCCTCACCCGGTTGGGAATGAATCGAAATCTCCCCCTTGTGTTTTTCAATAATTTTGTAGCAAATCGTTAGCCCCAAACCCGTTCCTTTACCAATGGGTTTAGTGGTGAAAAACGGATCGAATAGTTTCTCTTTGACATTATCGGGAATTCCGGGTCCGTTATCCCGGATTTTGATGCCGACGCGATCGCTCTCTATTGTCTCCGTGGTAATTACGATCTGTTTGTGCTCGATTTGCGCTTCAAACAGGGCATCTAAAGCATTGGCAATCAAATTCATAAACACTTGATTGAGTTGAGCCGGATAACAGAAAATCGGCGGAATTTCCCCATATTGTTTCACCACTTTCACCCCCTGTTTGAGGCGATTGCTCAGGATGGTTAAGGTGTTGTCAATCCCGATGTGGAGATCTGCATTTTTCATTTTCGCTTCATCCAAACGGGAGAAATTCCGCAACGATAACACGATTTCCTTGATGCGATCGCTGCCCATCCACATGGATTTTAGCATTTCCGGCATATCCGCTCGGATGAACTCCAAATCGATCTCTTCGATTCGTTCTTCAATTTCGGGGAGATTTTCGGGATAGCGTTCTTGATAGAGGTCGATTAACTCCAAAAGATCTTGCATGTAGCGATCGAGGTGGATCAGGTTGCCGTGAATGAAGCTGACGGGATTGTTAATTTCGTGGGCGACCCCCGCCACCATTTGCCCCAAACCGGACATTTTTTCGGTTTGAATGAGTTGAGCTTGGGTTTTCTGGAGGTGTTGTAAAGTTTGTTGTAGTTCCCGGGTGCGTTCGGTGACGCGATGTTCGAGGGTTTGTTGGGAAAGTTCGAGTTCGTGGGTGTAGGTGCCAGTCCATTCGATTAACTGATTGAGAGAATCGGCGAGAACCCCGACTTCATCTTGGGTAGTGATGGGGGCGCGGAGATCGAAATTAGAATCTTTGGTGACGTTGCGGGCAACATCGGTGACGGTTTCGAGGGGACGGGCAATGGTGCGACTGGTATAAAAGGCAAGGAGAATGGCGATCGCCACCGCCACGACCATCGTTCCCGCCATAATCCCCACACCAATGAGACGGATGCGGCGTTCGACGGCGATCGTCACGTCTTCTTTTTTCTGGGCGGCTTGCTCGATCCGAAACAAATCTTCACTCAAGCGCTCGAATTGCAAGCGCAGGTCGAGGGCATCGGTTCCGGCAATGGCTTCCAGCACGTCTTTCTTAGCGGCGGGGATATCTTCGGATTTTAAATTCAGGGGGTCGATGCGCTGCCACAATGCTTGAATTTTGACCTCATAGGCGTCGATCGCGTTCGTATAATTCCGTTGCAACGCTAAGAACTCGTCAGTAGAAATCGCCGTATAGTCGGGATGCTCCCGGGCGAAGGCTGCGAGATCCGAGAGAACTTGCCGCAGGCGATTGGTATTGTTGAGGAATTCACTGGTTTCATATTCGAACCAGATTGGATCCTCTAAAACCACAATCAATTGCTGCGGATGAAAGCGGACGTTGAGAATAGCATTTTCAAGGGTGCTCAGTAAATCTTGCTGGCGTTCTACTCTTTCTAATTGTTTGTCAGCCTGTTTTTGATAGTAATTTCCCACACTCAAGCCGATCGCTCCTCCCAAGACGGCAATGCCGATCGCGAGGGCATAACCATAACCAATTTTTTTGGCGATACTCAAATTTTTTCCCACATGGGTCAATCCTTGAATGGATCGCGGGTTTATCAATGGTGATGTAGAGCGGGAAAGATCGCCTTTCGCAAATTTGGGTGGAATGATAGTCATACCCTTTTTATCTCGGAGGAGTTTAATTGAAAAACAGAGGATTTTACAATTTAGTTTTTTATTGCGCCATCTTAGACAAAAATTGTGAAAAACTCGTGAAGAGCGGTTGAACAGTTGAGAAGTTTTAGTAATAGACCGAGGGAGCGGGATTTTTTGGAAAAATATCCATCACTCGATCGCCTTGCCATGCCCATGTTAAACAATATGACAAGAAATGATTAATTCTGCTTCAAAGAATATAAAGTTTTGCGATCGAGTGTCAGTATTTTTAAACTCCGGCCAGAGAAATTTTGCCTAAATATATCCAAGGGGATGATCGGTAAAATTATGTAAGAGCAACGACAGAGCTAATTTTTTGACGCTATTTTTTTGACGATCGCACGATCGCGATGCCTCATGGATCGCCATTATTTCAAATACTCCCCCTGTCCGATCGCGCGATAAACTTCTCGAATCATGTCGTAATCGCTATCTTCAGCTTGTGTAAAGGTGGCATCTTTAAACTTGGTGGCGATCGCTTCAGAATCTTGCATCGCTTGCAAAAGTTTGTCAGTATTGGCCAGCATTCGCGATCGCATCTCCCCGACGACTTCAGGAGAGAATTGAGAAGCAACCACAAAAATATCCCCCGGGAAATTGTCCCCACGAGCGATAATCGGGTAATCGGTCTCGGAAGCTCCTTCTTTGCTTAATTCTTGTTGATAAGAGCGAAGGTTGGTAGACCAAGCATCGACGCGGCCTTCTTTTAATTCCTTGATGGTTTCTTGACCGGACATGACGGACTGAAAATCCGTCTTGGGCTCTAAACCTGCATCTAGAAGGACTTTGACAGCTCCTAAATGGGCGGTATTAGCTCCGACTTCTTCCATATCGATCTTTTTGCCCTTCAAATCTGCCAAAGATTTAATGCCGCTATCCCCGCGCACGGAAATAGTCGTGTAATAGTTGGGGCGATTGAGGCTGACAATAGGAACGGCTTGACTTCTCGCCCGGATAGCCACGTATTCCGACGGACCCGCCCAAGCGAAATCGACTTGTCCCGATCGCAGTGCTGAAGCGGCTGCAAGCTGGCTGTTAACGGGGACGAATTCAATTTTTGTCTCGAAGATATCCTCGAGGGCGGCTCGAAAAGAACCGTAATCTTCTTCGAGTGCTTCGATGGTTCTCACATCTGTTACCGTAAAGCGCAGGGTTTCGGGCAAAGTGGCATTGGTTTCGCGAGAGTTATTTGCCGCCGTGCAACCCGCCGTGAAGAGCAGGGAATACATCAAAAAATTGCGTCTTTGCACGAGTGAATTCCTCCATAGATTGATAAATTCTGGTGAGTTTTTTAAAGCAAGTCATCTACAACAAATATTCATCTTGTCCGATCGCCTGATAAACATCCCGCATCATATCGTAATCGGAATCTTTGGCAGCCGTAAAGAAGGCATCCTTAAATTTAGATGCGAGGGTATCTACGGAAACAATTGCTTCGATGAGCTTATCTTGGCGATCGAGTATCCGAGCTTGAATTTTTTTAATCATTTTTTCGTCAGTTTGAGGACTCGCTACAAAAATATCGCTCGGTAAAAGCTCCCCTTCGGCGATAATACGATAGTCGCTCTCTTTTTCTCCTTCTTTTTGTAACATTGTTTGATATCGATGACTTGCTCTTGCGAGAACATCAAATTCACCACTTTTAAGCCCTTGAAAACTATGCTTTCCGGTCGTAACAATGGTAAAGTCGGATTGATATTGCAATCCGCCATCTAAGAGAATTTTGAGTCCGCCAATATAGTTGGCTGTCGAGCCGATTCGATACATATCAATTGTTTTCCCCCGACAATCTTCTAAGGATTGAATATCGCTATCCTTAGAAACGATTAGCAGAGCATGATATTGCGGACGTTGAAGCGTAACAATGGGAATACTATTGGCTCGCGCCTTTAAGACGAGGTATTCGGAGGGTCCAGACCAAGCAAGATCGACTTGACCCGACAACATGGCCGGAGCCGTGGCAAAAAAGTTATCAACGGGGAAAAATTCCACCGGGATCTCCAGAATTTCATTTAAGGCCGTACGAAATTTTTCGTATTCCTCTAACTCTTCAATGCTTTCCGCATCAGTCACGGAAAAGCTCAATTTTTTTTGGGAATGCGTGCGGGTTGCCGAACACCCGGCCAGAAAAAGGAGAGAATATCCGAGAAGAGAACGTCGTCGCATAACTGTTTATTTTAAGAGATATAACATTAACAATGCACCCTTGTATTAATTTTTACGGATAGAAAATTCGCGATCGCCTTGTTTCGCGAAAAGTAAAAGGAAAGGGGCGATTGAGTGCTTTTTTTCATCCATTTTTCCCCAATTCTTTTTGATTGTGACCTATCCTATCAAGAACTTGTGAAAAACTCGGTGAAGCTCCTTTCCAGACCATCCTTAAAAACCAATCCGGATAATGTACGGAAATATTGACACAATGTGCTTTGTTTGTACGCTATCCTAGCAGTATTCCAAGAGTAAACTCGAACCTACGCAAAAATTTCGTTTTTTCTTGACTTTTAGCGGATGTTTTCTCTGCTTTTTGATGTAAAGATTTAGAAAATACTTAAGGAATACCAGTAGGAGGTCAATCCGTGAATTTTCCCCCCCAGAGCAAAACCTTAAAAAATAACGCCAGCAATCTGATGGATAGTTTCAACGCAACCGATATTGTTTTGGCGACTTCTCTCGCGATCGCCTTTGTGACTTTCCTAACACTTTCTCAAATCGCAATTGTTTAGAATTGCCGTGAAAAATGCTGGCTCTAGCATTTCGCACGAGATGGGAATTGGCGATCGCGGTTTCGGTGATTCAATCTTCTTCCACGCAAATAGGAAGGGAGATCGTAAATTCAGTGCCCTCTCCCGGTTGGGAATGAATCGAAATCTCCCCCTTGTGTTTTTCAATAATTTTGTAGCAAATCGTTAGCCCCAAACCCGTTCCTTTACCAATGGGTTTGGTGGTGAAAAATGGATCGAATAGTTTCTCTTTCAGATCTTCGGGAATTCCAGGTCCGTTATCCCGGATTTTGATGCCGATGTACTCACTATCAATTTTCTCCGTGGCAATTGTAATTTGTTTGGCTTCTATTTGTGCATCAAACAGCGCATCTAAGGCATTGGCAATCAGATTCATAAACACTTGATTGAGTTGAGCCGGATAACAGAAAATTGATGGGATATCCCCATACTTTTTCTCCACTTTCACTCCTTGTTTGAGGCGATTGCTCAGGATGGTTAAGGTGTTATCAATACCGGTGTGGATATTTGCGTCTTTCATTTTCGCTTCGTCCAAACGGGAGAAATTCCGCAGCGATAACACGATTTCTTTGATGCGATCGCTACCCATCCGCATCGATTTGAGCATTTCTGGCATATCCACCCGGATGAAATCCAGATCGATATCTTCGATTTGTTCTTCAACTTCGGGACTATTATGGAGAGATTGTTCTTGATAACAATCTATTAACTCCAAGAGATCTTGCGCGTAGCGATCGACATGGATAAGATTGCCGTGAATGAAGTTGACGGGATTGTTAATTTCGTGGGCAATCCCAGCCACCATTTGTCCCAAACCGGACATTTTTTCGGTTTGGATGAGTTGAGCTTGGGTTGTCTGAAGATGTTGTAAGGTTTGTTGCAGTTCCCGGGTTCGTTCGGCGACGCGATGTTCGAGGGTTTGTTGAGAAAGTTCGAGTTCGTGGGTGTATTTTCCCGTCCATTCGATTAACTGATTGAGAGAATCGGCGAGAATCCCGACTTCATCTTGGGTGGTGATGGGGGCGCGGAGGTCGAAATTAGAATCTTTGGTGACGTTGCGGGCAACATCGGTAACGGTTTCGAGGGGACGGGCAATAGCGCGACTGGTGCGAAAGGCAAGGAGAATGGCGATCGCTACTGCCACCACCATCGTTCCGAGAATTAGCCCCAAACCAATCAGGCGAGCGCGACTTTCACCGATAAGAGCTGCTTTCTCTTGCTGTTTTGCCGCTCGAGTAATTCTTGAGAGTTCTTGTACTACATTCTCAAAGTTCAAGCGGATTTCTTGAGATTCTCTACCACTAACAATTGCAATGATTTGTCTCTGGATAGCATCCAAATTATCTAATTGTCGATTGAGCGGATCGATATCTTCCCAGATAAGGTGAATGTTTGTCTCATAATTCTCAAGAATTTTTTCGCACTTTTGTTGGAAAACTGAAAACTCTGTTACCGGAACGGTAAGATAGCTCGGATGATTTTGGACAAATTCCTCCAGGCGAACTAGAGCAGCCCGAGCGTGATTCATGTGGGAGAGAAATTCTCCGACTTCGTACTCGAAGGAGATCGGGTTATCCACAACGGCAAAGAGTCGATTGGGATGAAACTGAATGTTGAGAATGCTATTTTCGAGTTCTTGTAATAGGTCTTGTTGCTCTTGCACTAGATTACGCTGTTTGACGAATTGCTGATGATAATAGCCTCCCGCACTAACTCCAATCGTCGTTCCCAACACGGCAATGCCGATAGCTATGGCATACCCATAGCCGATTTTTTTTGCGATACTTAAATTTTTACCTACATCGAAAAAGAACTTTAACAACATCGACGACCAAGATTGTTGGCGAACGATGGGATTTTGGTTAGGGGATTGAGAATGGATACCGTTCATCAGAAAACTCCTATAAAGCAAGATATTAAAAGATATGAAGGGTCTAAAAACGTTCGTTTGTTCTTAAAAAGATGCATCTTGATTATATCAGGTCGATCTTTCCTCGCAAAAATGCGATAGAGATAGATTTTTCAAAAAATCTATCTCTATCGGATAAGAAAAAATAATTTGCCAGAAAAAAGGCTTTACAGAAACCAAAAAATATCTTAATACAAATTTTGATCTTCACCCATCGCTTGATAAACTTCGCGAATCATATCGTACTCACCCTCATCAACAGGCTTAAAAAACGCATTTTTAAATTTAGTAGATAATGCCTCTACCAATGTAATTGCTTGTAGGAGACGCTCTTGGCGATCGAGCATCCGAGACTGAATCTTTTCGATCAATTTTTTCTCGATTTGGGGACTAGCCATAAAGATATCGCCGGGCAGGAGGTTTCCCTTGGCAAGAATTCGATAATCGCTTTCTTTCTCCTCTTCTTTTCTCAAGATCGTTGAATATCGATGAGACGCTCTCGCTAAAATATCGATTTTTCCGCTTTTAAGCTCCTGTAAGGTATGCTTCCCCGGTGTCACGATAGTCAAGTCGGATTTGGGTTGCAAGCCGGCATCCAATAGGATTTTAATCCCACCAATATAGTTAGCCGTCGAACCTATCCGATACATATCAATCGTTTTACCTTTGCAATCTTCTAACGATTGAATATCGCTATCTTTGGGAACGATAAGAAGAGAATAGTAGTCCGGACGTTGAACAGTAACAAGTGGAATGGCATTGGCTCTCTCTTTAAATATTAAATATTCTGAAGGACCAGACCAAACCAGATCGACTTGGCCCGATATCATTGCCGGAACTGTGGCAATAAAGTTATCAACAGGGAAAAAATCTACAGGGATATCGAGAATTTCTGCCAATTCCATGCGAAATTTTTCATACTGTTCGAACTCTTCTGGACTTTCCGCATCGGCAATGGACAAACCCAATGTTTCGCCGGAATGATGGTTGTTTGCCGAACAACTGGCAAGAAAAAGGAGTGAATACCCAATAAAGGAACGTCGCTTCATAATCGTTTACTTTTAGAGAGTGAACATTGATTGATTTTTGCGAATAGAAAATTGGCGATCGCGGTTTCGGGCTTCTGTTGAAGATCGTCATACTTCGAGGAACGCTCCGATATTTAACTCCGATATTTAACAAAATCTGCTAAATTGAATGTCGCGATCTCCACTCAAAATAATTTCCACATCACGGGGATTGCATTCCCGAGGGACTTCTCAATCCTCGCCGATACCGTTGACATCACAACGGGAACGCCATTCTCGATCGGGGGGCATCATACCCCCGATTCCTATACAGTGGGGGCAATTGTAGCGGGTGGAATCCCCTTACACGGTCTCACTCTCTTCACCGATACCCATCTCCCAAAGTTCCAATACACCCTCATTCCTCCATCTCCCACAACCCCGCCTTCAATTCCCCCCACTCCTCCAAACCCGATCGTGGTCAACCCAGCAAAAACATGGGAAACTGCGATCGCCCAAACCTTGCAAACCAACGTCTCAATAACTGAAGTTGAAACCTTGGAGGGAGAGAGCGCGATCGCTATTTCATGGGAGGATGTAATGCTTTGGTTGCCCTCTCTTACAGAGGTTGCTACAACCCCAACTGTTACCCTGCTCGCCAACGCAGAAGTCACTACAACCGAAGCGATCGCCCAAATTGAACAGACAGAGAACAACTTTACCCAAGCCTATCTCCAAGCCTACCCCGAGCTGGAGGAGCGCGAGCCTATCCGCTATGAAACCATCCGAGATAGCCTCGAGCAAATCCACGCCCAAACAGGGCAGGAAGCCGCGATTTTATATGCGTGGTGGGACGTGGAAGGATTGCGGCTTGGAGTGGTTCGACGCGATCGCTCGCCCGTGGTGCAAGTGGTTCGAGTGGATCGAGAAAAAGTGGAAGCCGAAGTGCAACAATTATTTAATGCTTTGAAAAACCAGCAGCCTATTAATAATGAAACTCTTTCAAATTGGTTGATTAATCCTATTTTTCAAGATATTGAAGGGGTCGATACTATCCTATTTTCATTAGATGATGGTTTGCGAAGTATTCCCATTGCGGCGTTAGCCTATAACGAGAAATATCTCATTCAAAAATACACTGTTGCAAGCATTCCATCTGTGGCATTAACAAAACTTTCGCAGATTGATTTAAACAATGCGGAAGTTTTAGCAATGGGATCGACAAAAACAGCGAGAGGTCAATCTGAACCTCTACAATTTGTAGATAATGAACTTTCTGCAATCGCTCAATACAGAGAGGGAGAATTCTACCTTGATGCGAAATTTACCAGCGATAAAATTGACAATAATACCGCGCCTATCCTTCACTTAGCCGCTCACGGAACACAAGATTTTTTGATGCTTTATCAAAAAAATCTGAAGATAGAAGAATTCGCAAAATTGACCTCAAGGGGTGACAAGCAGGCTGAAAAGCGTGTGGAGAACGGAACTTGGCAAACGTCCCCAAAAAGAATAGAGTTGTCT